>NZ_JACAOM010000064.1:0-3116 GCF_013386245.1 Pseudomonas sp. 21615526
CCGGTGCCAAAGTCGTCGATAGCCAGGCGCAAGCCGAGCTCACGCAGGCGATGCATTTGCTCAAGGGCGACTTCCGGGTCTTCCATCACCGCGCTTTCGGTGACTTCCAGCTCTAAAAGCGCCGGATCCAGCCCCGTGTCGTGCAGCACCTTGGCTACTTGCTCATACAGCTCACGCCGGGCAAACAGGCGGCTGGACACATTCACCGCGAGAAACGTCAGCGGTGCGCCGTCTGCCAGCCATTGGCACATCTGGCGGCAAGCCTGGTCCATGACCCAGGCGTCGATGTCGGCAATCAGTCCGGTGCGCTCGGCAATCGGGATGAATTCCCCCGGCGGCACCAGCCCGCGCTCCGGGTGCTGCCAGCGCACCAGGGCTTCGACGCCGATCATTCGGCTGTCTTGCAGGTCGTGCACTGGCTGGTAGTAAACCCGCAGCTCCCGCTGATCCAGGGCGCGGCGCAGTTCACCGGCCATTTCCACGCGGTGCTGGGCGTGGGCGGTAAGCTCTTCGGTGTACAAGGCGTAGCCTTCGCGGCCGGCGCTCTTGGCCTTGAACAACGCGGAGTCGGCGTTGCGCAGCAGTTGCTCGGCGCTCAGCGCGTCGCTGGGGAACAGGCTGATCCCGATGCTCACGCTGATAAACAGTTGATGGCCGTCGAAGATGACCGGTTCTTTCATCGCGTCGAGAATACGTTGCGCCAGGGCGGCGGCCTGGCCCACCTGTGGACAACTTTCCGCCAGCACCGCGAACTCGTCGCCGCCCAGGCGCGCCAGGGTCACGCCGGGGCCGAACAGGCCTTGCAGGCGCTCGCCGACGGCCTTGAGCAACTGGTCGCCGACGTTATGGCCGAGGCTGTCGTTGATGATCTTGAAATGGTCGAGGTCGAGCAGCAGCAAGGCGCAGCCACGTTTATGGATCTGCGCGGAGGCCAGGGCCTGTTCGGCACGATCGGTGAACAGCAGGCGGTTGGGCAGGTCGGTCAGCGGGTCGTGATGGGCCAGGTGCGCCAACTCGCTCTCGGAGTGCTTGATGGCGCTGATATCGGAGAACACCGCGACGTAGTGGCTGATATGGCCCTGCTCATCACGGATCACCCGGATGGTCTGCCACTGTGGGTAGATTTCGCCGCTTTTACGGCGGTTCCAGATTTCACCGCTCCATTCACCGTCACGTTCCAGCGTCTCGAACATCGCCTGGTAGAAACTGGCCGAGTGGCGCCCGGACTTGAACAGGCTCGGCTGGCGCCCCAGCACGTCTTCGCACTGGTAGCCGGTGATTTCGATAAAGGCCCGGTTGACGTGAACAATCAGCCCCAGGGCATCGGTGACCAGCACCCCTTCGCGGGTGCAATCGAACACGGCGGCGGCCTGGCGCAGGCGCTCGCGGTTTTCCTTCAGTGGCTGCTGGATCAGGTTCGCCCGGGCAAAGTGCGCGCAAAGCAGGTAGATCGCCAGGGCACTGAGGCTGACCCACAGGTAACCGCGTATCTGAAGCCAGCGGCCCAGCTCCACGGGTTCATCGATAAAGTTGATCAATACCTGATGGCTGAGCTGAATCCACACAATCGAAACCAGCAGGTACATCAGCCCGGCACGCAGGGCACCTCGGTATGAAAACAGCATATGTTCAGTAATCCTTACTAAAAAACCAGATTCGCCCTACAAAGGTTACGGATTATAGAATAAGAAACATCCAGTCACTCCTATCTGAAAGGGCGGCTGGTTTTATCTGTAGGCTTAGTGATAATGCGCAAGCTGGTTTTTTCTTTATCTGAGGGCCATACAGCCTATGTGGTACAACGGTTTTCTTGACTTGTCGGCCTGGCAACTGGTGGCAGTCACTCTGTTGATGACCCACGTGACCATTGTCGGGGTCACGGTCTATCTGCACCGCTATTCAGCCCACCGCTCCCTGGAGCTCAATGCTGGCCTGAAACACTTCTTCCGCTTCTGGCTGTGGCTCACCACGGCGCAGAACACCCGCGAGTGGACCGCTATCCACCGCAAACACCACGCCAAGTGCGAAACCGTCGACGATCCTCACAGCCCGGTGATCAAGGGCCTGTCCACCGTGCTGCGCAAAGGCGCCGAGCTGTATCGCGCCGAAGCCGAGAACCCCGAGACCCTGCGTATCTACGGCAAGAACTGCCCGGAAGACTGGATCGAGCGCAAGCTCTACACCCCGTACCCGCTGCTGGGCGTGGCGATCATGGGCGTGATCGACCTGCTGCTGTTCGGCACCATCGGCATCACCATCTGGGCCATCCAGATGATGTGGATCCCGTTCTGGGCTGCCGGCGTAATCAACGGCCTGGGTCATGCCATCGGCTACCGCAACTTCGAATGCCGCGATGCGGCGACCAACCTGATTCCCTGGGGCATCATCGTGGGTGGCGAAGAACTGCATAACAACCACCACACCTACCCCAACTCCGCCAAGCTGTCGGTGAAGAAGTGGGAGTTCGACCTGGGCTGGGCCTGGATCAAAGTGTTCAGCTTCCTGCGCCTGGCCAAGGTGCAACGGGTCGCGCCGATCGCCCACCGGGTCGAAGGCAAGGGCAGCCTGGACATGGACACCGCGATGGCGATCCTCAACAACCGCTTCCAGATCATGGCCCAGTACCGCAAGTTGGTGATTGGCCCGCTGGTCAAGCAGGAACTGGAAAAGGTCGATCACTCGGTGCGCCACCAATTCCATCGCGCCAAGCGCCTGCTGTCGCGGGAGACCAGCCTGCTGGATGACCGCCACCACGTGCGCATCCAGAGCATGCTGGAGCACAGCCAGGCCCTGAAAGTGATCTACGAGAAGCGCCTGGCGCTGCAACAGATCTGGCTGAAAACCAGCACCAACGGCCACGACATGCTGGCGGCGATCAAGGAATGGGTGCACGAGGCCGAGGCGAGCGGGATTCAATCCCTGCGGGACTTTGCCCATCAGCTGAAGACCTATTCGCTGCGGCCTGCCGCGGCCTGATACGGCTGTAGCGAGCCGATTTTTTGTGGCAAGGGAGCTTCTGTGGCGAGGGAGCTTGCTCCCGCTGGAGTGCGCAGCGCTCCCAAGATTCTGGGGCCGCTACGCAGCCCAGCCGGAGCAAGCTCCCTCGCCACAACAAG
>NZ_JACAOM010000065.1:0-57709 GCF_013386245.1 Pseudomonas sp. 21615526
GTTGATCTCAGTTGATCAGGAGCGTGTGTTCGTATCCCGTGACGCCCTGCGTCACCACTGAACAGATTGATTTTTTATTCCGCACGACACACCTTAGCGAATCGTTTTTCTAAAAGGTGACGCCCGCAGTGTCCGATTTTCCGACTCTCAAAACCGAACGCCTGACCCTCAGAGAACTTACACAGGAGGATGCGGTGGGGTTGTTTGCGATTCATAGCGACGCTGAAGCAATGAAGTGGTTCGGTGCCGACCCAATTACCGAGCCTCATCAAGCGGAGCAACTGATCGAGCTGTTTGCCAGTTGGCGCACCTCACCCAATCCGGGGATTCGCTGGGGGATTGAAGACATAGCCACGGCAGCGCTGATCGGCACCTGTGGTTTCTTCAAATGGAATCGTATGTGGCGCAGTTGTGCCATCGGGTTTGAGATGGCGCAATCGGCACAGGGACAGGGGCTCATGAAGGAGGCGGTTTACGCCGCCCTTCGATGGGCGTTCCAGCACATGGAACTCAACAGGATCGAGGCGCTGGTTCATCCTGACAACGCTCGGTCACTGAACCTGCTTGAGAAAGCCGGGTTCGTGCGTGAAGGAACGTTGAGGCAGGCGGGTTACTGGAACGCAGCTCATCAAGACCTGGTTCAGCTTTCGCTGCTGCGTGGGGAGTGTGAGTACCTTTAGGGTCAGCGCGCGGTCCGGCGGTAAACCAGCGTATCGCGTACGCCAAAGTACTCGCAGCGCCGCGCGCCTTGAAGGGTTTCCACCCATTCAAACCCCGTTGCCTCAGCCAGTCGTTGACTGGATATGTTCGCCGAAGAAGTGGTCAGGCGCAGTGTGTGCCCGCTCAACTGCGAAACCAGAGCGTTCAATGCCTCCCTCATCAGCCCATGACCGGCGTGTGCCTGATTGCCCCAATAGCCAACTTCGTAGCTGTGAATCTCATCGGCCAGCGGCAGCAGGCCGATACAGCCCACCAATGCCTGGGGATCGTCGCGAGATAACAGGAAATACCGTTTCTCCCCGACAGGCGCATCGAAGTCTTTTGCCGCGCGCTGCAGGCTTTCCTGCGTGTCCTCCCGCGTCCAGTGCGGCTTGCTCCATACGAGAAACCGGCGGTGCAGTGCGTAGCTGGCGTTCAAGGCATCGGCGAGTTTTTCAGCGAGCGCCACATCAGGCGCAACCAGGGTCATCCGGTCAGTTTGCAGGGTTGTGGGCAGCGGCGCCTGCTGTTCAATGGTTTGCACCCACACGAATCCTTCGTCTTCACTGGGTGGCTCGAGCATGCTGAACACGCTTTTCAGCGCGTCCTCCGGCACCTTTTTGTCAGCATTGCGTTGGGCATTTCGCGATAACGCCAGCTCCAGCGGTGCGCTCACCAGGATGCCGATCACCGGGACTGCATAGTCCCACGCGATGGACAGCAGCTCCTGCCGATGACGCCGCGCCGGCAAAGCAGCATCGAAGACGATTGCGCCGTGCCCCAACCGCTCAAGGTTTTCCGCCACCCAGCGAGACTTGCCCGCCCCCTGCACGCCCATGACCACGTACACATGAGTGCCCTTTGCCGCCTGTGACAGCTCGTGCCTCAACCGCGCATACGCGAGCTGCCATGCCTGTCGATTTCGTTCAGGCGTGAATTCCCTGCCGAACTCGGTTTCCAGATAGTCGTCAGGGTTGATCACCAAGGGCAAGTCCATCGACCGATCCTCCATCAAAAAGGCACGTCGCCCAACATCGTCGCGCGGTGCATCACCCGCCTTTGCGGTCGGTAATCATCAATCGCGTAATGCTGGGTAATGCGGTTATCCCAGAACGCTACATCATTCGCCTTCCATCGCCAACGCACGGTGAATTCCGGACGGCTCACGTGGCTGAACAATAACCGCAACAACGCATCACTTTCCGCCGCCTCAAGCTCATTGATCCGCGTGGTAAAGCCTTCATTCACAAACAACGCCTTGCGCCCGGTGGCAGGATGCGTCCTGACCACCGGGTGTGACAGCGGCGGGTGATCCTTCCGGGCTTTTTCGTAGCGCGCCAATGCTTCGGGCGTGCTGCCGAAGCGCTCGGTGGGAAATGATTTGGTCAATTCGTGGGTGGCGGTCAGGCCGTCGAGCAGTTGCCTGACGGGGGCCGATAACCCTTCAAACGCAGCCACGCCATTGGCCCACAACGTATCCCCGCCGAACGCAGGCACTTGCCTGGCCGCCAACACAGAGCCCATCGCCGGTGCGGCGAGGAAGGTCACATCGGTGTGCCAGATTGCGTTGTCGCGGACATCGGTCACGGCGGTGTCGATCAGCAGCAATTCCGGGTGCCGGTCAACGTGCGGGTAAATCGGATGCCGGTGCAAATCACCAAACCGCGCGGCAAATGCCACGTGCTGCCCGGGGGTAATGGCCTGGTTACGGAAGAACAACACCTGGTGCTGCAGCAGTGCTTGCTCCACCCAGTCGTGTTGTTGATCCGTCAGAGGCAGGGCCATATCCAGCCCCTCAACCTCCGCGCCGATGCTAGGGCCAAGGGGATGAAGCGTCAGGCCCATGATTATTCTCCGATGAACTTGTCGCTGACGAAGGCGGAATAGTCAGGCAGGACCTTTTCGATTTTTCCCTGCTCTTTCAGAAATTCGGCGGTCTTGCCAATTTCCCTGGCGGTGCCACCGGCGAGGTATTGCGCGCTTTTTTGTTCGGCGGCCGTCGGGAACGACGAGCCTTCGAGCAGCTCGGGAATGTCCGCAGCGTTGGCGCCTGTGAGTCGGGCGATGCTCTTCACGGGGGCAGAATCAACGGTCCAGTCTTTTTTATGCGCGGCGTAATCGGCAATCGCCGCCAGGCTGACCCTGGCAAAATCGGCAACGACCTTCGGATTCTTTTCAGCGAAATCCTTGCGCGCTACCCACACCTCAAAGGTCGGGGCGCCCCAGTTGGAAACTTCGGCAGCATCCGTGAGGATCTTACCGGTCTTGCGGATTTCACCCAGGGCAGGCGACCAGGTAAACGCCCCGTCGATATCGCCGCGGGCCCAGGCGGCGGTGATTTGTGCCGGTGTCAGGTTGACGATGTTGACTTTGCGCGGGTCCAGGTTCCAGTGCTTCAGCGCGCCCAGCAGGCTGTAATGGGAGGTCGACACAAAGGGCACGGCGATGGTTTTGCCGATCAGGTCATCAGGGGTCTTGATCCCGCTGCCGTCGCGAACCACCAGGGCCTCGGAACTGCGAATCTGCGCGCTGACAATGAACGCCACCAGCGGCATGTTTCGCGAAGCCGCCGCAGCCAACGGGCTGGAACCCAGGTTGCCGATCTGCACATCACCGGAAGCCATGGCGGCCAGGACGGCCGGGCCCGCGTCGAATTTGCGCCAATCGATCTTCTGGCCGATACCTTTTTCATATTCACCATCGGCGATGGCGCGTTTGATCGGGTCGATGCCGTTGATGTAGCCGATGGTGAGGTCAGCGGATTGAGCGCTTAGGGAGAGGACAGCGAGGCCCATGGCCGAGAGGAGGTTGCGGGCCGGTTTCAGCGTGTTCATTTTTATAGATTCCTGAGCGGATAAGACTTGAGCAGCGCGGACTCCGGCTCTCCAAGGGTCAACTCAGTTAGATGATATTGATCTATAAAAAATAAAATAAATAATTTTATGGAATTAGCTTAGAGCTTCTGCAGGAGCGAGCAAGCTCGCTCCTGCAGGGTCATGTCACTCTTGGACATCCATGAACTCTTTGGCCCAGCTCACGTAGGTGTCGGGGAACGTGTAGGTGTGGGTCAGTTCGCTGGCGGTCAGGTTTGACGTGCTGCGCGTCAGGTTGCGCTGTTCGCGAAGGCTGTCGTAGGTGGCCTTGATCGAGGCGAAGTACGCGCCGTGGCCGGCGACCACAATCCGCACACCCAGTTTGGCCAGGCGTTCGTTGTCATTGAGATGCGGGTTGGCGTAGGTCACCAGCATCAACGGCACCGTCAGGCCTTCGGCGATCTGTTCAAGGTGGTCGAAGTCACGGACACCCACCATGCAGATGCCGTCTGCGCCAGCCTCTTGATACGCCTTGGTGCGATGGATAACGTCTTCCACCGGCAATACGGCGGCGTTGGTCCGGGCGATGATCGAAAGCTGCGGATCGACCCGGGCCTCCAGGGCCGCCTTGACCTTGCCCACGCCCTCTTCCGTGCTGATGAGGTCGGTGGATTTGCGCCCGAACTGCGCGGGCAGCAGGGTATCTTCAATGGTCAGCGCAGAGACGCCAGCACGCTCCAGTTCCTGGACGGTGCGCATCACGTTCAGTGCATTTCCGTAGCCGTGGTCGGCGTCGGCGATCACCGGAAGCTGCGCCACCCGGCCGATGCGGGTGGCCTGCTCGACGAACTCACTCAGGGTAATCAGCGCGAAGTCCGGTGCAGCCAGGACCTGTAATGACGCCACCGAGCCTCCCAGGATGCCGACTTCGAAGCCCAGGTCTGCAGCGATCCTGGCCGACATCGGGTCGAACACCGAGGCGGTGTGAAAGCAGTGTTGGGAGGCCAGCAGCTCGCGAAACGAGCGCCGTAGATCCTGGTGGGAAATTTTCGACATGTTCACTCCTCACTGTCGCCGTATACGCGGGAACGACCAGTGCCAATTCAAAAGTAAGGCTAGCGTATCACGCCGTAAAAAGATGGTTGATGACGTTTGAGAAACTTATACATCACGCTTGGCGGGGGGAAGCCCGCCGCCATTACTTCAACCGTCCCGCCTCACCCAGCCAGGTTGACGCGGCCTGGTGCAACCATTCGGTGGCGGCGGGATTGTGTTTGACCCGGCTATCCAGGAACGCCACACCCATGGCCTGAATCGCGGCCACCTGCTTGGGGTCCGGCGCCGGTTCGCCCGCCATCGGGCCGCCGCCGCCAGGTTTGGCACCGTGCTTGTGCCCTCGACCCTTGGGTGCGTCGCCAGACGAAGCACTGCCCTTGTCGGCCTTTT
Organism: Pseudomonas sp. 21615526; assembly: GCF_013386245.1. Classification (NCBI taxonomy): domain Bacteria; kingdom Pseudomonadati; phylum Pseudomonadota; class Gammaproteobacteria; order Pseudomonadales; family Pseudomonadaceae; genus Pseudomonas; species Pseudomonas sp. 21615526. Next base: position 4,959 of record NZ_JACAOM010000065.1, read on the forward strand.
TCGCCGGTCGGCTGAACAGCTCGCTCCCGGACAAGGTCTTGTGCGTCGCACTGTTCAACTCCAGCTGAACACTGCCCGCCGCTGTCACCGACTCGCCCAACACCTCTCGCTGACGGTAAGAGCTGACCCAGTTGAACGGGTCTTCATCCTGCTGGCCGGTCATCGACAGCACGGGCGCCGTTATCCGGGCGAACACGTCCGGCCGGGCATCGGCGTCCACATAAGGGCTGAGCAGCAACACCGCCTTGGGTTGAAGCCCGACACCCGGGGTGGCCCCAGGCTCCAGCGCCCCGGCGAGTGCCTCAGCGGTCTGCGCGCCAAAATCAAAGCCGGCCACCACCACCTGGTTCCAGTCGATGGCCGCCAGTTGCGCGTCGCCTTTGGCGGCCCGTGCCCGAACTTCGCTCAGGACTTTCTGCAAGGTCGACAGCCTGTCACGCAGGGCGGCGGCGGAGTAATGACTGCTCGCCATCCCGCGAAAGTCGCCATATAACGCCTGCTGCGAGGCAAAGATCGACTGATCATGGGCGGGTTCCTGAACCGACAACACCGCATAACCGGCCTGCGCCCAAGCCTTGCGCCACGCCACCCCGCCCGAGGCCGGCTCACCCAACCCCGGCAAGTAGATAATCAGCGGCAAGCGCTCGTGGGTCACCGGTGCCAGCCACGCAACGTTCACCGGTTGCTTATCGAGCTGCCAGGTCGCGCCCCAGCCGGACGTTTCATAATGGGACGGTTGATACGCGGTGCTCAGTTCCTTGTTGACCCGCTCGCTGAATTCGGCCCGCGGGTTTGGCGGATCGCCCGCACACCCCGCAATCAATCCCAGGCTGCCCACCAGGGCGCTCACCGCCAGCCAGTACCGAGGTTGAAGGTTCATTCGATTCACACCGCCGTTCAGTTCAAGGTAACTGGCAGCCTAACCGACCCGCCGGCGAACGCAGCACCCGCGCAGGTAAAGAATGGGTAAAGCGTGACGGCACGATGGCCCTCTTCGCGGGTCTTTGTTTTATCAAAGCCGGAAAAATTTCAAGGAGACGCCTGTGAGCATCAGAGACAATCCCGAGGACTATCAGGATCTCAAGCGGGCCGTCGGTTTGCTGGAGTCACCCTCCCTGACGGCCAGGCTGTCCGGCATGATCGGCTCCCCGATTGAAAGCGCGGTAAAGGCATTGCCGGGGGTGGTTTCCAAACGGATCAATGGCGCGGTGGCGGCAGCGCTGCATTCATCCGCCGGCGCGGCGCTGAAAAGCCTGGACAACAGTCCGAGAAAACCGGCCTCGACCCGGCTGCACAAGGCTTTTGCGGCCACCTCGGGCGCCATCGGCGGGGCCTTCGGTTTCGCGGCGCTGTTTATCGAGCTGCCGATCTCTACCACCATCATGATGCGCGCGGTCGCCGACGTGGCGCGCAGCGAGGGTTTCGACCTGGGCGACTTTTCGACCAAACAAGCCTGCATCGAGGTGTTTGCCATGGGTGGCACCAGCCAGGCCGATGATGCAACGGAGACCGGTTACTACATGACCCGCAGCTTCACCACCCAGGCCATGCAACAACTGTCCAAGGAACTGGCGGGGATCGCCGCCAAGCAGGGCTCCAAGGCCATCAGCAGCTTGTCCCCGGGCCAAGCCGGGAAATGGCTGGCGATCCTCATCGATAAAGTCGCGACACGTTTTGGCTTTACCATTTCCAGCAAGTTCGCAGCCCAGGCCGTTCCGGTGATGGGCGCCTTTACCGGGGCGACGATCAATACGCTGTTCACCCACTTCTACCAGGACATGGCGCGGGGGCACTTCATCGTGAAACGGCTGGAAGAGAAATATGGTTTTGAGCCCATCAAGGATGCGTACATGGCCATCAAGGCGGCGCCCCGGGTGAACTAGAAGCGCGGAAATGCCGGAAAAATTTTTAATGCCGTGCATCCACTTCGCTGCCTCGCGCGTACATTCATCCGCAGGGCGCAAGAATTAGGGAGATACGCAGGAAGAGATCACCCGGACGCCATACCCTTGAGCTATCTGATGAATAGAAAAACAACATCATAATGATGGCACTGTCTGATACCTTGTTGTACGAACATAACCACTTTGAGGATTGTCATGGGCGAAGGCGCTCCTATTCCGCCGAATGAAATTGAACGGCTAAAAGAGGTCGCGAAATTTTGTCCAACCGACAGCGATAGTGATGATGTATTTGAAAAGATCGTCGAGATGGCGTCTGCCTATTACAACGCCCCCATCGCACTGATTTCAATTGTCGATAAACACCGGCAATGGTTCAGGGCACGGGTGGGAATTACAGAAACGCAGACACCGCGAGAAGTGTCTTTTTGCGCCTACTCTACCCTGGACAACGCCCTGCTGGAGGTGTCGGACGCAACGCTGGATGCCCGCTTCAAAGATAATCCCCTGGTTACGGGGCCGCCGCATATTCGTTATTACGCGGGCGCGCCATTGATCACGGAGGATGGCTTTACCCTGGGAAGTCTCTGCATCATTGATACTGTCCCCCGCCCTCCCATGAGCGAGCGTGACAGTGCAATGCTCAACGACTTTGCCGAGCTGGTCATGATGCGCATACAGGGCATGCGGTCCCGCAACTTCGTAGACCAACCCACGGGGCTATTCAATCGACTCAGGCTTGAGGAAGATATACGTCAAGCGCTCAAGCTTGAAAACGCGTGCCATGTGTACGCAGTTGACATTATCTCGCCAAAGTTTCTCAACGATATCGTAAAGGCCCTGGGCTACAGCTTTGCCGGAGACCTGGTTCTGGCGATCAAATCTCGCCTGCAAAACCTGTTACCCGCGCAGTGCCTGCTTTACAAAATCAGCCCGACGCGGTTTGGCTTCATCCTAGAGGAGAATCAAACCACCGAGCACATCTGCGAAAGTATTCTCAAGGACTTCAAAAAGCCTGTTGAATGCCACGGCATCCCCATCCTCATGCAAGTCGGGATTGGCGTGCTGCCCATTCACCATTCCGGCCCGCAAGACTGGCTACGCCTGCTGGTGAGTGCGGCAGATGAGGCGCGTGACCGCAAGCTGGGCTGGTCTCTTTATGAACCCCAGTTTGATGCGGCTCAACAACGCGCGTTCATGTTGTTGAGTTCGTTGCCGGAAGCGGTCAGCTGCGACAAACAGTTCAGCCTGGTGTATCAGCCCAAAGTCAAACTGCCCTCGGGAAGCTGTGATTCGGTAGAGGCATTGCTACGCTGGAACCATCCGTTGCTTGGCCCCATCAGCCCTGCCGAGTTCATCCCCCTGGCCGAAAAAACCGCGTTGATACCGTCCGTTGGATTATGGGTGCTCAACGCAATCATCCGGCAAGCCGCAGCCTGGAAAGCACAAGGCGTGCGCCTGCGAATAGCGATGAACATTACCGTCAGCGATCTGGAAAGCTCCGAGTTCGTGGACGCGATGATTCATGAGCTTCACCGGCATGACCTTGACCCTGCCGACTTTGAACTTGAGTTTACCGAAAGCATGTTGATGACCAACCCTGAGGAAGTCATCCGGCAACTGCAGCGCGTTCGGCAGATTGGCATAGAGGTCGCGGTTGATGATTTCGGCACGGGCTACAGTAACTGGGCGTACCTGAAGGAACTGCCGGCCACTACCGTCAAGCTGGATCAATCATTGATCAGCGGGCTGGGCAGCAATCAAAATGACAAGCAGTTGGTTAAAACCCTGATAGGCCTGGCGAAAGGGCTCGGCTACCGAGTCGTTGCCGAAGGCGTAGAGAACCAGGAAATCCTCGACCTCTTGATACAGTGGGGATGTTCCGAAGCGCAGGGCTACCTGATAGCAAAGCCCATGACCGCAACGGACCTGGAAACCTGGATAAGCCAGGGCCTCTAGCGAACAGGCCCACAGCGTGGGCCTGTAAACGTCAGGCGCCAGTGTCAGGCCAGTTCAAAGCGATCCAGGTTCATCACCTTGGTCCAGGCCGCCACGAAGTCCTCGACGAACTTCTCCTCGGCGTCGGCACTGCCATAGACTTCGGACAGCGCCCTCAACTGGGCATGCGAACCGAACACCAGGTCGACCCGGGTGCCCGTCCACTTGACGGCACCGGTCTTGCGGTCATGCGCCTCAAAGGTATCGTGGGTGCCGGTGACTGGCTTCCATTCAACGCCCATGTCCAGCAGGTTCCTGAAGAAGTCATTGGTCAGGGTTCCCGGGCGCTCGGTGAACACCCCGTGCTTGCTTTCCCCGACATTTAGACCCAAGACCCGCAGTCCGCCCAACAGCACCGTCATTTCGGGTGCGGTCAATGTCAGCAGTTGCGCCTTGTCGATCAGCAACGCTTCGGACGACACCTTGTAGTGCCCCTTCTGGTAGTTGCGAAAGCCATCGGCGACCGGTTCAAGGAAACCGAACGACTCGACATCCGTCTGCTCCTGGGAAGCATCCGTGCGCCCTGCCGTGAAAGGCACCGTGGTCTGGCGGCCGGCATTTTTGGCCGCCCGCTCAACCCCCACGCTGCCCGCCAGCACGATCAGATCGGCCAGGGAAATCCTTTTGCCTCCCGTCTGTGCGGTATTGAAGTCTCCCTGAATAGCTTCGAGACGCTTCAGTACGCCCGACAGTTGCTCAGGCTGGTTGACCGCCCAGTCCTTCTGCGGAGCCAGGCGCAGGCGCCCGCCATTGGCTCCCCCGCGTTTATCGGAGCCGCGGAAGGTGGACGCCGCTGCCCATGCCGTCGAAACCAGCTGCGAGACCGTCAGCCCCGCGGCGAGAATCTTCTGCTTGAGCGCCGCCACATCCTGCTCATCCACCAGTGGATGATCGACCGCAGGAATCGGGTCCTGCCACAGCAACTCTTCCGCGGGGGTTTCCGGGCCGAGATAACGCGCAAGCGGACCCATGTCGCGGTGGGTAAGTTTGAACCAGGCACGGGCAAAGGCGTCTGCCAGTTGGTCCGGGTTGGCCAGGAAACGTCGGGAGATCTGTTCGTACGCCGGATCGAAACGCAGCGCCAGGTCCGAGGTCAGCATGCTCGGCGCATGCCGCCTGCCGGCATCATGGGCATCCGGAACCTTGCCGGCGCCGGCACCGTTCTTCGGTGCCCACTGATGGGCGCCCGCCGGGCTCCTGGTCAGTTCCCATTCAAAGCCGAAGAGGTTTTCGAGGTACTCATTGCTCCATCTTGTCGGCGTCGAAGTCCAGGTCACCTCCAGCCCGCTGGTGATGGTGTCACCGCCCTTGCCGCTGCCGAAGCTGTTTTTCCAGCCCAGCCCCTGCTCTTCCAGGCCAGCCGCTTCCGGTTCCGGGCCGACGTTATCCGCCGGACCTGCGCCGTGGGTCTTGCCGAAGGCGTGACCGCCGGCGATCAGGGCTACGGTCTCTTCGTCATTCATCGCCATGCGACCGAAGGTTTCACGGATATCCTTCGCCGAGGCAACCGGATCCGGAACACCTTCAGGCCCTTCCGGGTTCACGTAGATCAAGCCCATCTGCACAGCGGCGAGGGGATTTTCCAGGTTGCGCTCACCGCCCCCGGTGCGGCTTTCTTCGTTGCCATGGTTCTGCGGTTCAGCCACCAACGGACCATCACCCGGCTGCTGCATTTTCTTTTGCACGCCGTAACGCTCTTCTCCCCCCAGCCACGTGGTCTCGGCGCCCCAGTAAACGTCCTCGTCCGGCTCCCAGACATCCGGGCGACCGCCGGAGAACCCGAAGGTCTTGAACCCCATCGACTCCAGCGCAACGTTACCGGTGAGTACGATCAAATCGGCCCAGGAAATCCGCCGGCCGTACTTTTGCTTGACCGGCCAGATCAGGCGACGGGCCTTATCCAGGCTGACGTTGTCAGGCCAGCTGTTGAGCGGTGCAAAGCGCTGCTGACCGGAACCGGCACCGCCGCGACCGTCGGCGGTACGGTAGGTCCCGGCGCTGTGCCAGGCCATGCGAATGAACAGCGGGCCGTAATGGCCAAAGTCCGCCGGCCACCAGTCCTGGGATTGCGTCATGACATCGCGCAAATCCTGCTTGACCGCTTCGAAGTCAAGGCTCTTGAACGCCTTGGCGTAATCGAAGCCCTGACCCATGGGGTCGCTGAGGGAGGAATGCTGATGCAGGATCTTCAGGTTCAGTTGCTGGGGCCACCAGTCTCGGTTCGTGGTGCCGCCACCCGCAGCGTGGTTGAAAGGGCATTTCGATTCAGTTGACATGCTTGGCACACCTTTTAGTGACGTTTTCAAAGATTAGCCTCGTTCGCAGAAAACTCTAATAGCTGCAACGTTATCCCCTGATAGACCTGTTCTTGGGATTGAAAGCCGTCCTGGGGCCCCGCCCTGCATAAGAGCCACTGGGATCTCAAGACCAGAAAAAGCCATCCGCTCGACCTTTTATCGCGCGAACCCATCTTCAGTTTGCTTGCAGCTCTTGCGCTTGCGGTATTATGGTATACCATCATACACAAACCAATCAGCACCCAGGTGGAGCAGCCATGAGTTTTGAAATCCGCAAGATCGTCAGCTATGTAGAAGAAACCTTTATTGAAGGCGGCAAGGCCTCCGACACGCCAGTGACTATGGTGGGCCTGGCTGTCGTCCTGAAAAACCCGTGGCTGGGTCGCGGTTTTGTCGAAGACCTGAAACCGGAAATCCGTGCCAACTGCTCGGATCTCGGCGCACTGATGGTGGAGCGCCTGATTGGCATTATCGGTGGTGCAGACAACATCGAAGCCTATGGCAAGGCCGCCGTGGTCGGTGCCGACGGTGAAATCGAACACGCCTCGGCAATCATCCATACCCTGCGCTTTGGCAACCACTACCGCGAAGCGGTCAAGGCCAAGAGCTACCTGAGTTTTACCAACAAGCGCGGTGGCCCGGGCACATCGATTCAAATCCCGATGATGCACAAGGATGACGAAGGGCTGCGCTCGCACTACATCACCTTGGAAATGCAGATAGAAGATTCCCCGCGTGCCGACGAGATCGTGGTGGTCCTTGGGTGCGCCGACGGCGGCCGCCTGCACCCACGCATCGGCAACCGTTACATCGACCTGGAAGAGCTGGCAGCCGAGAAAGCCCAGTAAGCAAGACCGGTCACCCAAACAAAAAACATGCAGGAGCGCTCCATGATTCAGCTCACCGCTGATCGCACCCCGGCTGGCACCAGTTATCTGGCGACCGGCCAAGGCCAGCCTGTGGTTTTGATCCACGGCGTGGGCCTGAATAAAGAAATGTGGGGCGGGCAAGTCGTTGGCCTGGCCACGAATTATCGCGTGATCACCTATGACATGCTGGGCCATGGCGCCAGCCCGCGCCCGGCTGCCGGCACCCCGCTGCTGGGGTATGCCGACCAGTTGCTGGAACTGCTCGACCACCTGCAACTGCCTCAGGCAACGGTGATCGGGTTTTCCATGGGCGGCCTGGTTGCGCGGGCGTTTGCCTTGCATTACCCCGAACGCCTGCAAGGCCTGGTGGTGCTCAACAGTGTGTTCAACCGCAGCGCCGAACAGCGTGCCGGGGTGATCGCACGCACTGCCCAGGCCGCCGAGCATGGCCCGGATGCGAATGCCGAAGCCGCGCTGTCACGCTGGTTCAGCCGCGAGTACCAGGCAGCCAACCCGGCGCAGATCGCTGCGCTGCGTGAAACCCTGGCGGGCAACGACCCCCAGGGCTACCTCACCACGTACGAGCTGTTCGCGACCCAGGACATGTACCGCGCCGACGACCTCAAGGGTTTGCGCGCGCCGACCCTGGTCGCCACCGGTGAACTCGACCCGGGCTCGACCCCGGAGATGGCCCGGCAACTGGCCGATCGCATTCCCGGTGCGACGGTTGCAGTGCTGGCCGAGCAACGGCATATGATGCCAGTGGAATCGCCGCGGCTGGTCAACCAACTGCTGCTGGGCTTTCTTGACACGGTGTACACCCAAAAAAATCCAATAAAGGGGATCGTTGCATGACACTCGCACGCTTCCAGATGTGCATCGGCGGTGAATGGGTCGATGCTCTGTCCGGCAAGACTTTCGACAGCCTCAACCCGGCCCTGGCCGAACCCTGGGCGCAACTGCCCGACGCCGACGAGACGGATGTGGAGCGCGCCGTGCAGGCCGCGCAAAGCGCCTTCGACAGCCCGGCCTGGCGTGGCCTCACCGCTACCGCGCGGGGCAAACTGCTGCGCCGCCTGGGAGATTTGATTGCCGAAAACAAGGAACAACTGGCACAGCTCGAAAGCCGCGACAATGGCAAGCTGATCCGCGAGACACGCGGTCAGGTCAGTTACCTGCCGGAGTTCTTCCATTACACGGCAGGCCTGGCCGACAAGCTTGAGGGCGGCACCCTGCCGCTGGACAAGCCGGACCTCTTCGCCTACACCGTGCACGAAGCCATGGGCGTGGTGGCCGCGATCATTCCATGGAACAGCCCGCTGTACTTGACCGCAATCAAACTCGCGCCGGCCCTGGCAGCGGGTAATACCATCGTGATCAAACCGTCGGAGCACGCCTCGGCGACCATCCTCGAACTGGCGCGCCTGGCCCTGGAGGCTGGCATTCCGCCGGGCGTGGTCAATGTGGTGACTGGCTACGGCCCAAGCACCGGCGCCGCCCTCACCCGCCACCCTTTGGTGCGCAAGATCGCCTTTACCGGCGGCGCAGCCACGGCGCGGCACGTAGTACGCAGCAGCGCCGAGAACTTCGCCAAGCTGTCGCTGGAACTGGGCGGCAAGTCACCGAACATCATCTTTGCCGATGCCGACCTCGACAGCGCCATCAATGGTGCGATTGCCGGGATATACGCGGCGTCGGGGCAAAGCTGTGTGTCTGGCTCGCGCCTGCTGGTGCAGGATGAAATCTACGACGAATTCGTCGAGCGCCTGGTAGAGCGCGCCAAACGCATTCGCATCGGCAACCCGCAGGACGACGCCAGTGAAATGGGCCCCATGGCCACCGCACAGCAACTGGCCGTGGTCGAAGGCCTGGTGGCGGATGCCATCGCTGAAGGTGCGCGCCTGCGTACCGGTGGCAAGCGTCCGCAGAACCTGGGCGAAGGCTGGTTCTATGAGCCGACCCTGTTCGAGTGCGACCGCAACTCGATGAAGATCATGCAGGAAGAAGTGTTCGGCCCGGTGGCCTCGGTCATCCGTTTCAAGGACGAAGCCGAAGCCCTGGCCATCGCCAACGACTCTCAGTTCGGCCTCGCCGCCGGCATCTGGACCCGCGACCTCGGTCGTGCCCACCGCCTGGCCCGCGACGTGCGTTCGGGGATTATCTGGGTCAACACCTACCGCGCCGTCTCGGCCATGGCGCCCATTGGCGGCTTCAAGAACAGCGGCTATGGACGTGAAAGTGGCATCGATTCGGTACTGGCTTACACCGAGCTGAAGACGGTGTGGATCAACCTTTCCCAGGCGCCCATGCCTGATCCTTTTGTGATGCGTTAAGAGACCCCGACCATGATCGAACCCGGCATTTACAAAGACGTCATGAGTTCATTCCCGTCCGGGGTGACGGTTGTCACTACCCTCGACCCGGATGGCGGCATCGTCGGCATCACCGCCAGCGCATTCAGTGCGCTGTCGATCGACCCGGCACTGGTCCTGTTCTGCCCCAACTATGCATCGGACACCTATCCGATCCTGCGCGACAGCAAGCGCTTTGCGATTCATTTGCTGTCCGCCGACCAGACCGCCGAAGCCTATGCCTTTGCCAGCAAGGGCAAGGAAAAGGCCAAGGGCATCGAGTGGCACTTGAGCGAACTGGGCAATCCGCTGCTGGCCAAGGCCACGGCGATCATCGAGTGCGAGTTGTGGCGCGAATACGACGGTGGCGATCACGCGATCATCGTCGGAGCGGTGAAAAACCTGATCCTGCCCGAGCAACCGGTCACACCGATGATCTACCACAAGGGCAAGCTGGGCCCGCTGCCCACCCTGGCCTGAGGAGCTGATTGATGAGCGACGACAAGTACCAACGGGGCCTGAAAATCCGTACGCAAGTGCTGGGCGAAGCCTATGTGCAACGTTCGATCGAGAACGCCGACGACTTCACTCGCCCCCTGCAGGAGATGGTCACCGAATACTGCTGGGGCCATGTGTGGGGCCGTGAGGGTTTGTCGCTTAATGAACGCAGCATGATAAACTTGGCGATGATTTCGGCCCTCAATCGGCCCCATGAACTCAAGCTGCACGTGCGCGGCGCCTTGCGTAACGGGCTGAGTCGTGAACAAATACGCGAAATTCTGCTTCAGGTCGGCATTTATTGCGGGGTTCCCGCCGCCGTGGACAGTTTCCGACTGGCCCGTGAAGCCTTCGCCGAAACCGACGCCGAGGCCTCCAGTTAACCGCAACATTCAGAGCAGCCCCCATGAAACGCCTGCCACTCGACGACAGCTTCAAGGTCAATCACAACCCGGTCACCCTGCGCGAAATCGTGCTGGCAAAACTGCGCAGCGCCATCATGAACTTCCAACTGCTGCCGGGTGACCGCCTGGTGGAACGCGACCTTTGCGACCGCCTCGGCGTCAGCCGCACCTCGGTGCGCGAAGCCTTGCGCCACCTGGAGTCCGAAGGCCTGGTGGAATTCGCCGATGCCAAGGGTCCGCAAGTGGCGATCATCACCCTGGCCGATGCCGTCGACATCTATGAACTGCGTTGCGTGCTCGAAGGCTTGATCGTGCAGTTGTTCACCCTGCGCGCCAAGGCCAAGGACATCAAGGCACTGGAAAAAGCCCTTGAGGAAAACCGCAAGGCCCTCAAGGACGGTGAGCTGCAACAGGTCATTGATTCGGTACAAGGATTCTACGACGTGTTGCTCGAAGGCTCCGGCAACCACGTGGCGGCCACCCAACTGCGTCAGTTGCAGGCACGTATCAGCTACTTGCGCGCGACCTCGGTATCCCAGGAAAACCGTCGCGGTACCAGCAACCAGGAAATGGAGCGTATGGTCCAGGCGATCAAGAGCGGCGACCCGCTCGCCGCCCACCAGGCCTGTGTCGACCACGTGCGCGCCGCCGCCGCCGTGGCCCTGGATTACCTCAAGCGCAAGCAGGAAGAGACCGGCAAGATCCCCGAGATCACACTGCCCATCGCCCTCAAAGAACCGCGCATAGGTCACTGACCATGCCCAGCCCCAGTTTTTGCCCGACATGTGGCAGCAGTGACCTCGGTCACCAGCTGCCACCGGGTGATACCCATGAGCGCCTGATGTGCCGGGGCTGCGGCTACATCCACTACATCAACCCGAAGATTATCGCCGGCTGCATCATCGAGCAGGACGGCAAATATCTGCTTTGCCAGCGGGCCATCCCGCCGCGTCCTGGCACCTGGACGCTGCCGGCCGGCTTCATGGAAGGTGGCGAAACCACTGAACAGGCCGCACTACGCGAAGTCTGGGAAGAAAGCGGCGTACGCGCGGAGATCCTCTCGCCCTACTCGATTTTCAGCGTGCCGAAGATCAGCGAGGTGTACATCATCTTCCGCGCCATCGCGCTGCAGATCACCGGCCAGTTCGGGCCGGAGACCCTCGACTACAAGTTCTTCGCGCCCGAGGACATTCCCTGGGACAGCATCTACTACCCGGCGATCCGGCAGATCCTCGAGCGTTATATCGAGGAACGCCAGGCTGGGGTGTATGGCATCTACATCGGTAACGACGACAGCGGCAAGATTCACTTCATCCGCTGATCGTCAGCCCCGACACGGATCAAAAATGTGGTGTATGCCTGATAACCCTAAGGCACCAGCCCTTCCACGATGATGATCTGCGCCTCGCCCGCCCCTTCACGACGCGCCTTTGCCTCCTGATACTCCGCAGACTCATAACAGGCCAGCGCCTGCTCGTAGCTGTCGAACTCGATCACCACATTACGTTGCTTGGCAGGCCCGCCTTCCATCGCGGCGCTGCGCCCGCCCCTGGCCAGGAAGCGCCCGCCAAACTTCGCGAAGGCCGCAGGCGCGCGCTGGGTGTACTGCGTGTACTGCTCTGCATCGGACACATTTACATGGGCAATCCAGTAAGCCTTCATCGTGACATCCTCTTGCTTGGTTTTGTGGTATACCATAATACATACAACCAATAACTCGAGCAGCCACCATGTCTTTCAACAACATCGCAGACATCATCGAAGACTACCGCCAAGGCAAAATGGTGCTCCTGGTGGACGACGAGGATCGGGAGAACGAAGGCGACCTGTTGCTGCCCGCGGTGTGCTGCACCGCCGAGACTATCAGCTTCATGGCCCGGGAAGCGCGTGGCCTGATTTGCCTGACCCTCACCGACGAACACTGCCAGCGCCTCGGCCTGCAGCAGATGGTGCCGAGCAATGGCAGCGTGTTCAGCACCGCGTTTACCGTGTCCATCGAAGCCGCCACCGGCGTGACTACCGGCATCTCCGCCGCCGACCGGGCGCGCACGGTGGCCGCGGCCGTGAATGCCGATGCGGGGCCGGCCGACATCGTGCAACCGGGGCATATTTTCCCGTTGCGCGCCAAGGATGGTGGCGTGTTGACGCGCGCCGGGCACACCGAAGCCGGTTGCGACCTGGCGCGCCTGGCCGGGCACACACCAGCCTCGGTGATCGTCGAAGTGATGAACGATGACGGCACCATGGCACGTCGCCCTGACCTTGAGGTGTTCGCGCACAAGCATGGGATCAAGATCGGCACCATCGCCGATCTGATCCACTACCGCCTCAGTACCGAGCGCACCGTAGTGCGCATCGGCGAGCGCGACCTGCCCACAGTGCACGGCACGTTCCGCCTGATCACCTTTGAGGACCGCATTGATGGCGGCGTGCACATGGCGATGGTCATGGGGCAGTTACACCGCGACACGCCCGCCCTGGTGCGCGTGCACGTGATCGACCCGCTGCGCGACCTGGTGGGCGCCGAGTATAGCGGCCCCCCCAACTGGACCTTATGGGCCGCCCTGCAACGCGTCGCCGCAGAAGGCAGCGGCGTGGTGGTGGTGCTGGCCAATCATGAATCCTCCCAGGCCCTGCTCGAACGCGTCCCGCAGTTGACCCAGACGCCGCGCCAGTTCATCCGTTCGCAGTCGCGGATCTATTCGGAAGTCGGCACCGGCGCGCAGATATTGCAGGACCTTGGCGTCTGCAAGCTGCGCCACCTTGGCCCTCCGCTGAAATACGCCGGGCTGACAGGCTACGACCTGGAGGTGGTGGAGAGCATTCCGTTCACCGAATGACGGATAACCGGTAAGGCAAAGTGCTTGCACAAAGCTTGGAATACCATAATATGATATTCCATCGACCGAGTACTTTTGCCAAGTGCGCATGCCAGGGATAGCGCCAGTAACAAGCCTTGGTACGGTCGACTTTTGAGGCTTCGCAATAGAGGCTTCGAGAGACCTACTGCTCCCGATAGGCGGGCATTACCAGGCCCGCTCAATAACAAAACAAATGAGGGCGTGAAAATGGTGTTGAACAAACGTGCAACCGCGATGCTGTTCGCGGGTTTGCTGGCCACGGCCACTCACGCGGCCCTGGCGGCCGAAAGCGTCAATTTCGTGAGCTGGGGCGGTAGCACCCAGGATGCGCAAAAGCAGGCGTGGGCCGATCCTTTCAGCAAGGCCAGCGGGATCACTGTGGTGCAGGACGGTCCCACCGACTATGGCAAGCTCAAGGCCATGGTCGAGAGCGGCAACGTGCAGTGGGACGTGGTAGACGTGGAGGCTGACTTCGCCTTGCGCGCCGCCGCTGAAGGGCTGCTCGAACCCCTGGATTTTTCGGTGATCCAGCGCGACAAGATCGACCCGCGGTTTGTCTCCGACCATGGCGTCGGCTCGTTTTTCTTCTCCTTCGTACTCGGCTACAACGAGGGCAAGCTCGGCGCTGGCAAGCCACAGGACTGGGCCGCGCTGTTCGACACCAAAACCTACCCCGGCAAACGTGCCCTCTACAAATGGCCAAGCCCTGGCGTGCTCGAACTGGCGCTGCTGGCTGACGGCGTTCCAGCCGACAAGCTCTACCCCCTGGACCTGGACCGCGCCTTCAAGAAACTCGACACCATCAAGAAAGACATCGTCTGGTGGGGCGGCGGCGCACAGTCCCAGCAACTGCTGGCCTCGGGCGAAGTCAGCATGGGTCAGTTCTGGAACGGCCGCATTCATGCCCTGCAGGAAGATGGCGCACCCGTAGGCGTAAGCTGGAAACAGAATCTGGTGATGGCGGACATCCTGGTCGTGCCTAAAGGCAGCAAAAACAAAGGCGCGGCGATGAAGTTCCTGGCCAGTGCCAGCAGCGCCAAGGGCCAGGCCGACTTCTCTAACCTGACCGCTTATGCACCGGTGAACATCGACAGTGTGCAGCGCCTGGACTCAGTGCTGGCGCCCAACCTGCCGACGGCGTATGCCAAGGACCAGATCACCCTCGATTTCGCCTACTGGGCCAAGAACGGTCCGGCCATTGCGACACGGTGGAATGAATGGCTAGTCAAATGAAAATGACGGCAACCACGCCGACCGGGAGCGCCCTCGGCGTTGCTGGCGCAGTTTCCTGCAAACCAGGTGCGCCATCCCTGGCGCAGCGCTGGCGGGGGTCGAGCAACCTGATCCCGGCGCTGCTGTTCCTCGGCCTGTTCTTCCTCGCGCCGCTGATCGGCCTGTTGCTGCGCGGCGTGCTGGAGCCCGTACCGGGCCTTGGCAACTATGAGCAACTGTTCGCTAACTCGGCATACGCCCGGGTACTGCTCAATACCTTTTCGGTGGCCGGCCTGGTGACCCTGTTCAGCCTGTTGCTGGGCTTCCCGCTGGCCTGGGTGATTACCCTGGTACCACGCGGCTGGGGGCGCTGGATCCTGAACATCGTGCTGCTGTCGATGTGGACCAGCCTGCTCGCCCGCACCTATTCATGGCTGGTATTGCTGCAAGCCTCCGGGGTGATCAACAAGGCACTGATGGCGATGGGCATCATCGACCAGCCGCTGGAGATGGTGCACAACCTGACCGGTGTGGTGATCGGTATGAGCTACATCATGATCCCGTTCATTGTGCTGCCATTGCAGGCAACCATGCAGGCCATCGACCCGATGATCCTGCAGGCCGGCTCCATCTGCGGTGCCAGCCCTTGGACCAACTTCTTCCGGGTGTTCCTGCCGCTGTGCCGACCGGGGTTGTTTTCCGGCGGCTTGATGGTGTTTGTGATGTCCCTCGGTTACTACGTCACCCCGGCGCTGCTCGGCGGCGCGCAGAACATGATGCTGCCTGAGTTCATCATCCAGCAGGTGCAGTCGTTCCTCAACTGGGGCCTGGCGAGTGCCGGCGCCGCATTGCTGATCTTTATCACGCTGGTGCTGTTCTACTTCTACCTGAAGCTTCAGCCGGAATCCCCGGTTGGCGCCAGCAACGCGAGGTAAGCCGTCATGCTCCTGACTTCCAATGCCATGAGCCGCAGGATGCGCCTGGGCCTCTACACCACCACCGGCATGATTGGCCTGTTCTTGCTGTTGCCGATCGTGTTCATCGTGTTGCTGTCGTTCGGCTCGTCCCAATGGCTGGTGTTCCCGCCACCGGGCTGGACGCTGAAATGGTACGGCCAGTTCTTCTCCAATGCCGACTGGATGAACGCGGCGGTAGCGAGCCTCAAGGTTGCGGTACTGACCACCGTGTTCGCCGTGGCGCTGGGCCTGCCCACCGCATTTGCCCTGGTGCGTGGGCGATTTCCTGGCCGCGAGTTGCTCTACGGCCTGTTCACCCTGCCGATGATCGTGCCGTTGGTGATCATCGCGGTGGCGGTGTACGCACTGTTCCTCAAGCTCGGCTATACCGGCACGATGTTCGCCTTTGTAGTGAGCCATGTGATTGTCGCGCTGCCGTTCACCATTATCTCGATCATCAACTCGCTGAAGCTGTTCGACCAATCGATTGAAGATGCGGCGGTGATCTGCGGCGCATCGCGCCTGCAGGCCGTATTCAAGGTGACATTCCCGGCGATTCGCCCGGGAATGGTGGCCGGCGCGTTGTTCGCCTTTCTCGTCTCATGGGACGAAGTGGTGCTCAGCGTGATGATGGCCAGCCCGACCCTGCAAACCCTTCCCGTAAAAATGTGGACCACCCTGCGCCAGGACCTGACGCCTGTGATTGCCGTCGCCTCGACGTTGCTGATCGGCCTCTCGGTGCTCGTCATGGTCATCGCCGCCGCCCTTCGCCGGCGCACAGAAACCCGCGCTTGAGCGCCCAGGAGCAAGACATGAGTGCAGTGATCCAAGATACCGCGCAAAACCATGGCCAACCCCTGGTCAGCTTGCGCAACCTGAACAAGTACTACGGTGAATTTGCCGCCGTGGATAACATCTCGCTGGACATCAAGGACGGCGAATTCCTGACCTTCCTCGGCTCCAGCGGCTCTGGCAAAAGCACCACCCTGTCGATGCTCGCAGGCTTTGAAACGCCAAGCAGCGGCGAGATCCTGGTGAGCGGCCAATCCCTGGTCAATGTGCCGCCGCACAAACGCGACATCGGCATGGTGTTCCAACGTTACTCGCTGTTCCCGCATTTGTCGGTGCGCGACAACATCGCCTTCCCCCTGGCGATTCGCAAACTGGCCAGCGCCGAGCGCGAGAAGCGCGTCGACGCCATGCTCAAGCTGGTGCAGCTTGAGCAATTTGCCCATCGCCGCCCTTCGCAACTCTCCGGCGGCCAGCAGCAACGCGTCGCCATCGCGCGGGCGCTGGTGTACGAGCCGCGCATCCTGCTGATGGACGAACCCCTCGGCGCCCTCGACAAAAAACTGCGTGAAGACCTGCAGGACGAACTGCGCCAATTACATCGGCGCCTGGGCATCACCATCGTCTACGTAACCCACGACCAGGAAGAAGCCATGCGCCTGTCCCAGCGCATCGCGATTTTCAGCCACGGCAAGATTGTCGGCCTGGGCAGTGGCTACGACCTGTACCAGAACCCGCCAAATGCGTTTGTAGCCTCGTTCCTCGGTAACTCCAACTTCCTCAAGCTCAAGGCGCAGGGGAATGCGGTGGCATCGTTTGAAGGCCAATCGCTGTCGATCCGCCTGACCAGCGGCTTGCAAACCGAGCAGGAGGTGCTGTTGATGGTACGCCCGGAAAAAGCCTTGGCGCTGAGTGTCGAGCAAGCTACCGAGCAGGCATTGGCGGCGGGTTGGAATGAGGTGTCAGCGATTGTAGGCGAGGTGCTGTTCCTCGGCGAAAGCCAGACCTGCACCGTGAAAACCCTTGGCGGCACCTCGATGACAGTCAAGGCGTTGTCTGCTGCGGGCATGCCACTCAAGGCCGGCGACCCGGTGCGCGTGCGCTGGGCCACGGCGGATGCTTGCGTCTATACCGCATGGGCTGAAAGCGATCTGAACAAGGCCGCCGGCGCCCATTGAGTCACCCTTGGGCCGCCACAACGTCGGGTTGTGGCGGCCTTTTTTTGCCTGCTAACATTGGACCTGGCCGGATGTCATTGATCATCAAGCCAGCTTGCTACAAGGATACGGCTGCATCGGCAGGCCTTAACTGCAGATAAAAAAATGCCCGGCATTGGCCGGGCATTTCAGTTCATTCGATGATCAGTCGGTATAGCCCAACTTTACCGTCCTCATCTTCCGGCTATGCTCGCGCGTCGCCAGGCAGTAATACAGCGGACACGTCACCACCAACCCCACCAGCCACGACAGGTCTGCGCCCTCTACCAGATTGGCCCATGGCCCCACGTACAGCGACGTATTGGCAAACGGCAGTTGCACGATGATGCCGATGAAATACGCCACGATCGCATGCAGGTTAAAGCGTCCGTAAACCCCGCCGTCCGCCTGAAAGATCGACGCAATGTCATAGGCGCCACGCTTGATGATGTAGAAATCGATCAGGTTGATCGACGCCCACGGCACCAGCACCAATAGCAGCGCAAGGATCAGGCCGATAAATTGCGAGATGAAGTCCGCCGACGCGCCCAATGCCACCACGCAGCATCCGGCCAGCACCACGCTGGACAGCACCACACGCACTTTGATGCCGGGTGTCCACTGGCTGGCGAAGGTCTGGATCGAGGTGATGATCGACAGCACCGCACCATACAGATTCAGGGCGTTGTGGCTGATGATATTGAGCAGAAACAGCACCATCAGGATCGACCCCAGCCAGCCGGTGGCTTGCTTGACCGCGACCATCGCCTCAGTGCCTTCGGGTGTCGCCAGGGCGGCGACCAAGCCAAAGGAGAACGACAAAATGGTGCCGAGAGTGGCCCCCAGGTAGGTGGCGACAAAGGGTCGGGTGATGCCGATATCAGCCGGCAGGTAGCGCGAATAATCGCTGGTATAGGGGGAGAAGCTGATCTGCCAGATCACTCCCAACGACACCGTCGCCAGCCAGCCGGCCGGATTGAAGCCGCCACGGGTGAGGAAGTCTGCCGGCAGGTCGTGGGAAAAAATGTAGAGGAAACCCGCCAGCAATGCGCTGCCCATCACCCAGGTGCCGATGCGGTTCAGGGTATGGATAAAGCGATAGCCGATCACGCCAATGGCCGTGGCGCTGAGCGCGCCGATCAGGATGCTGGCCGGCACCGGTACCGACGGCACGATGCCGACGATGGACTTGCCCGCCAGCACAATGTTGGAGATGAAAAAGCCAATGTAGATCAGGGCCGCGAAGAAAACGATCAGCAGCGCTCCGTAGCGCCCGAACTGACCCCGGCTCTGCACCATCTGTGGGATGCCCATGCGCGGGCCCTGGGCCGACGCGAGGGCAATGACAATACCGCCGAGCATGTGCCCGAGGGCAATCGCCAGCAGCCCCCACACCAGGTTGAGATGGAACACCTGAGTCACCATAGCGCCGGTGACGATGGGCAGCGGTGCAATGTTGGTGCTGAACCATAGGGTGAACAGGTCGCGGGCCTTTCCATGGCGCTCCGCGAGGGGGACGTAATCGACCGTGTGATTCTCGATCAGGGGATCTTGCCGGGACATCTGGGGCATGGAAATGAACTCGCGTTTGTCTGATCTTATAGTTGTTTGACGCCAAACCGGGGGAGCTCTCTGGCCACCCCCATACGAACACCATATTATGGTATTCCAACATTTTCACAAGACTGATCCGTAGTCCTGGCACGCATCTGATCCGCTATTGTGCCACACGGCCCCTCTTCATTCAGCGGGCTAACCCCCGTATTCATTGGCTATAAGACCAAAGGTCAACGTTCATCGGCCGCCTGAAAAAGCCCTTGATTAGATTGTATTACGGTATACCATCAGACCTACAAATCTATAAAATCCGCTTCACCCTACGAGGACCGTCCCATGATCGATGCCGCCATCTACAAACAAGTGATGGGTTCGTTTCCGTCCGGAGTCACCGTGATCACCACGCTCGATGATGACGGGCAGATAGTCGGACTTACCGCCAGTGCGTTCAGCTCGTTGTCCATGGAGCCGGCCCTGGTGCTGTTCTGCCCCAACTACAGTTCCGACTCCTATCCGGTGCTGATCAAGAACCAGCGCTTTGCCATTCATGTGCTGTCCGGTGGGCAGCAAAGCGAAGCCTATGCTTTTGCGCGCAAGGGCAAAGACAAGGCGCAGGGCATCGAATGGACGTTGAGTGAACTGGGCAACCCGATCCTCGCCAATGCCACGGCGGTGATCGAGTGCGAATTGTGGCGTGAGTATGAAGGCGGTGACCATGCAATCATGGTCGGTGCGGTGAAGAACCTGATCGTGCCCCGGCAGAACGCCGGGCCACTGGTGTATTGCCACGGCAAGATGGGCGCCCTGCCCGCCATTGCCTGATCGTTACCGTTGCAGGCGCCCGGCAGCCCGGGCGCCCACCGGTCAGGTGCGGAAGCGGCTGACCAACTGATTCAACGTCTGAGACAACGTCGTCAATTGCTGCGCATCCTGGCGCGTGGAATCAGCCAGGCTCGCCACCAACTGTGCATCCCCGTGAATCTGGCTGATGTGCCGATTGATGTCTTCAGCCACCTGGTGCTGCTCTTCGGCAGCCGTTGCGATTTGCGTATTCATGTCGCGGATCACGTCCACCGACTCGCGAATCAACCCAAAACTGGCCCGTGCGTCGTTGATCGACACCACCGTTTCCTGGGACACCTCCATGCTGGCATGCATTTGTTTACCCATCTGATGGGTACGCCGGGCGAGGTTGCCCAGCAGCCCGTCGATCTCGCCGGTGGAGTCCGAAGTACGCTTGGCCAGGGCCCGCACTTCGTCTGCCACCACGGCAAAACCACGCCCCTGTTCACCGGCTCGGGCGGCTTCGATGGCAGCGTTCAGCGCCAGCAGGTTGGTCTGTTCGGCGATGGAGCGGATGGTGCCGAGTATCGACTGGATGTCGTTGCTGTCTTTTTCCAGTTGCTCCATGGACTGGGCGGAGTGGCCGATTTCCTCACTCAGGCGCCCTACGCTGCTCACTGCTGCGTCGATCTGCTGCTGGCCGGTGTGCGCCTGGCGCTGTCCGTTGTCGGCAGAGTCGGCGGCCTGGCTGCAGGAGCGCGCGACTTCATTGGAGGTGGCGACCATCTCATGAAACGCGGTGGACACCATGTCCACGGCCTCCCGTTGGCGTGAGGCGACCTCAGCCATTTCCACCGAGACCTCCATGGCACTCCCCGAACTGCTGTGGATCTGCCCGGCCGCCTGGCCGATGCGCTGGATCAGCGTGCGGATCGCTTCGAGGAACTGGTTGAACCAGCCGGCCAGTTGTGCCGTCTCGTCTCGCCCTTTTACCGGCAGGCGCGCCGTCAGGTCTCCTTCGCCCTGGGCGATGCCTTCCAGGCCGCTGGCCACACCACGAATCGGCTTGACGATCAGCCCGGCAAACCAGGCGCCCACCACTGCAAACAACACGGCACACACCAGGGCGATCGCCGCGATCAGCCAGGTCAGGCGCGCCGCGCCGGCCATCACTTCACTTTCCCGCACCACTCCGACAAACCGCCAGCCCAATGCCCTGGACGGCCAGACAAACGCCATGTAGCGCTCGCCTGCCAACTCGACCTGCACCAGGCCCTGCCCAGCCTCGCTCAACTGCCGGTAACCCTCGCCCAACTCACTAAGTTTCTTGAAGTTGTGAGACGGGTCATTCGGGTCCACCAACACGGTGTTATTGGCTTCCATCAACATCAGGTAGCCGCTGTCACCCAGCTTGATCTGTTTGACCAGGTCGGTCAGTTGCTTGAGGGAAACATCGATGTTCACCACCCCGCTCGCGTTGCCCTGGCGGTCATTGAAGCTTCGCACCGTACTGACCAGCACCACGTCATCGGCGGCCCAGTAATACGCCTCGGTGCGCAGGGTCTTGCCCGGTTGCGCCATGGCCGTCTTGTACCAGGGCCGGGTGCGCGGGTCGTAGCTCGCCAGCTTCGGGTCACCCGGCCAGAATACATAGCCGCCATCTTCAGTACCCAGTGACAGGTAGGTGTAGGCCGAATGACTCTTGGCCAGGCCCTCGAACAGCTTGAACAACTGCTGATCGCGCTCGCCGAGTGCGACTTGGGCGGCGTCGCTGGCCAGATAGCGTTTCACATCGCCGTTGATACTTTGCAACTGCGGATGCGCCGCCAGGTAGGCGACGTTCTGACTGATACCTTCAAAAAACAATTGCATGGCATTGTCGACCTGGCGAATCTCGCGTTCGCTGCCGTCGATAAAGCCGTCCCGTGCCTCATGGCGCACGTTGAGGATGATCATCACTGCCACCAGAATGACTGGAAGGCTGGCGATCACCGCAAAGGCCAGGATCAATTTTTGTTTTATGTTCATCTAGCTCGCCTTCCTTGTGAAGTGAATGTGCGACCGCTGGAGAGAAAAGTTTTGCAGATATTCCGTATTATGGTATACCAACAATCAATCCGCCGAATAGCCTTCATCACTGGCAAGCTTCACATTGGCGAGAGCACCTAAGGGCCCGCAGTCGACAGGCCGATCACAATAGATCCGAGGTAAGCGTCATGAAATTTTCCCTGTTCGTGCACATGGAACGCTGGGATGAAAGTGTCAGCCATCGCCAGTTGTTCGAAGACTTGACCGAACTGACCCTGATGGCGGAAGCCGGTGGTTTCAGCACCGTCTGGATTGGCGAACACCACGCCATGGAATACACCATCTCGCCCAGCCCGATGCCGCTGCTGGCTTACCTCGCGGCCAAAACCACCACCATTCACCTGGGCGCCGGTACCATCATCGCGCCGTTCTGGCACCCACTGCGGGTGGCAGGCGAATGCGCGCTGCTCGACGTGATCAGTAACGGACGCATGGAAGTCGGCCTGGCCCGTGGTGCCTACCAGGTGGAGTTCGACCGCATGGCCGGCGGCATGCCCGCCTCATCCGGCGGCCAGGCGCTGCGCGAGATGGTGCCGGTGGTACGTGCGTTGTGGAAAGGCGACTATGCCCATGACGGCGACATCTGGAAGTTCCCCACCTCCACCAGCGTGCCCAAGCCGATCCAGCAGCCCAACCCGCCGATGTGGATTGCCGCACGCGACCCGGACTCGCATAACTTTGCGGTAGCTAATGGCTGCAACGTGATGGTCACGCCGTTGATGAAGGGCGACGAAGAAGTCCTCGACCTGAAAAATAAATTCCAGGCTGCCCTGGACAACAACCCGGATGTGCCACGCCCACAACTGATGGTGTTGCGTCACACCCACGTGCACGCGGTAGACGACCCTGACGGCTGGAAAGTCGGGGCCAAGGCAATCGCCCGATTCTATCGCACCTTTGATGCCTGGTTCGGCAACAAGACCGTGCCGGTCAACGGCTTCCTTGACCCGAGCCCGGAAGAAAAATTCGCCGGGCGTCCGGAGTTTGAACTGGAAAGCCTGCACAAGACCGCAATGATTGGCACGCCTGAAGAAATCATCCCGCGCATCCAGTACTACCAGGAGCTGGGTGTGGACGAGTTCAGCTTCTGGTGTGATAACAGCTTGCCCCACGCGGAGAAGAAAAAATCCCTTGAGCTGTTTATCAAGCACGTGGTGCCGGCATTTCGCTGAGGGTAATGCCTGAACCGCACACAGCGCCGGCACTTGCCGGCGTTGTTGTTTCGGGTGGCGGGAATGCGGCATGTGCTTCGGGTCGAGGAGATGTATACGATGCCGGACCGGGGTGCTCCGCCCAAAAACCGCTGTGCCCACTGCCCGCATTCCATGTACTCAAAAATGTACTTAAAAAAGTGGCTGGAGACAGATTTCAGTAGTTTTGCGTAGAAACGAAAAAAGACGCCGAAGCGTCTATTCCTTAAATCCCAGGCAAAAAAAAGCCACTCTATTGAGTGGCTTTTTCTTTGTGTTTGGAGCGGGAAACGAGACTCGAACTCGCGACCCCGACCTTGGCAAGGTCGTGCTCTACCAACTGAGCTATTCCCGCGTCTTGGTGATGCGCATTCTATAGATTCCTCATCACCCGTCAACCCCTTGATTCAAAAAAGTTTTATTTCTTTTCAACCTCGGTGCGCAGATGCGGCCAGGCGGCGCGCAAATATTGCAGCATGGACCACAAGGTCAGGCCCGCAGCGATCAGCAGCAAGGCATAGCCCAGCAATACCCAGAAGGAGAAATCCGACGGGTTGGCCAGCAGGATCACCAGGGCAAGCATCTGCGCCGCGGTTTTCCATTTGCCCATGTTGGAAACGGCCACGTGAGCTCGGGCGCCGATTTCGGCCATCCACTCCCGCAGGGCGGAGACCACGATCTCGCGACCGATGATCACGGCCGCCGGCAACGTCAGCCACAGGTTGCCGTGTTCCTGCACCAGCAGCACCAGGGCGACCGCTACCATCAGTTTGTCGGCCACCGGGTCCAGGAACGCGCCAAACGGCGTGCTCTGCTCCAGGCGGCGGGCCAGGTAGCCGTCCAGCCAGTCGGTGGCAGCCGCGAAGGCGAAGACCGAACTGGATGCCATGTAACTCCATTCGTACGGCAGGTAAAACAGCAAAATGAAAATCGGAATGAGCAGGACGCGTAGTACGGTGATCAGATTAGGGATATTCATCGGCACAACTGGCTACGAGGTGAGAAGGCATTCTACTCGCTGTGCAGATTTGCATAAATCAACTCTGCGAGCTTTTTACTGATACCGGGAGCTTTGGCTATTTCTTCGATGCTGGCACGGGACAGCTCCTGCAAGCCACCAAAATGTTTTAACAAGTCCCGCCGCCGCGTTGGCCCGACCCCCGCCACCCCTTCCAGGGTTGAGGTACGCCGGGTCTTGCCACGTCGGGCGCGGTGGCCGGTGATGGCGAAACGGTGGGCTTCGTCGCGGATCTGCTGGATAAGATGCAGCGCCGGGGAGTCGCCCTTCAAAGTGAACTCATGGGCGGCATCATTCAAGTACAAGGTTTCAAAACCGGCCTTGCGGGTGGCCCCCTTGGCCACGCCGAGCAGGATCAGGTCGGGCACCGCCAGTTCATTGAGCACGTCGCGGGCCATGGACAGTTGGCCCTTGCCACCATCCACCAGCAGGATGTCCGGCAGCTTGCCCTCGCCGTCCTTCAGTTTGCTGAAGCGGCGGGTCAGGGCCTGGTGCATGGCGGCATAGTCATCGCCCGGAGTAACGCCTTCGATGTTGTAGCGCCGGTAGTCGGACTTGATCGGTCCTTCAGGCCCGAACACCACGCAGGAGGCCACGGTGGCTTCGCCGCTGGAATGGCTGATGTCGTAGCACTCGAGGCGCTGGGGCGGCTCGTCAAGGTTGAGGACTTCGGCCAAAGCGTCAAACCGTGCGGCGACGTGCTGGCGGTTGGCCAGACGTGCGCCCAGGGCCTGTTCGGCATTGGTCACGGCCAGTTGTTGCCAGCGGGCCCGGGTGCCGCGTACGCGGTGGCTGATGTCCAGCTCGCGGCCGCGCAATTCGTGAATCGCTTCGATCAGCGCCGGGAAGTCCTCATGCACCACGTTGACGATCAGCTCGCTCGGCAGGTCGCGCTCGGGGCTGCTGACGTAGTACTGGCCAAGGAACGCCGCCATGACTTCGGCGACCTCCTCTTCTATACCGGTCTGGGGGAAGAAGTTCTTGCTGCCCAGCACCCGGCCGCCGCGCACGCTGATCAGGTGCACACAAGCACCGCCCGGGTTGACGAAGGCGGCGATGACGTCGACGTCACCGGTGCCGCCCTCCATGCTCTGCTGGTCCTGCACGCGGCGCAGCAGGGAGATCTGGTCGCGCAGTTCGGCGGCGCGCTCGAAATCCAGGGTGCTGGCCGCTTGCTCCATGGCGCCGGACAGTTCATCGGCCAGGGCATTGCTGCGGCCTTCTAGGAACATTACCGAATGGCGCACGTCCTCAGCGTATTCCGCCGGCTCAACCAGGCCTACGCATGGCGCCTTGCAGCGTTTGATCTGGTACTGCAGGCACGGACGGTTGCGGTTCTTGTAGAAACTGTCTTCGCACTGGCGAACGAAAAATGCCTTTTGCAGCAGACTCAGGCTTTCGCGAATGGCGCCGGCGCTGGGGTAAGGCCCGAAGTACTTGCCCTTCTGCTTCTTGGCACCGCGATGGATGCTCAGGCGTGGGAAGTCGCCGTCCGAGAGAAACACGTACGGGTAGGACTTATCGTCACGCAGCAGGATGTTGTAGGGCGGCCGCCATTCCTTGATCAGCGTCTGCTCAAGGAGCAGCGCCTCGGTTTCATTGGCGGTGATGGTGGTTTCCACCTGGGCGATACGCGCCACCAGTGCCGCCGTCTTCGTTGCCAGGCCGGTCTTGCGGAAGTAACTCGCCAGGCGGCTCTTCAGGTTCTTGGCTTTACCAACGTAGAGCAGGCGCGCTTCGCTGTCGAACATGCGATACACGCCGGGACGGCCACTGCAGGTTGCAAGGAACGCACTCGGATCGAATTGGACCTTTATTTCAGGAGCTGTCATTTCAGGCGCTGGCGTCTACCATGCCGTGGCGTACCGCCAGCAGGGTCAATTCAACATCACTGCTGATGGAAAGCT
This sequence comes from Pseudomonas sp. 21615526, assembly GCF_013386245.1. NCBI lineage: Bacteria > Pseudomonadati > Pseudomonadota > Gammaproteobacteria > Pseudomonadales > Pseudomonadaceae > Pseudomonas > Pseudomonas sp. 21615526. The sequence continues at coordinate 30,834 of NZ_JACAOM010000065.1, forward strand.
TTTCGAAAATCCGATAACGGTAGGTGTTCACGGTTTTCGGCGACAGGCACAGCTTGTCGGAGATCGACTGGACTTTCTGACAGCCGACAATCATCAGGGCGATCTGGATTTCGCGCTCCGACAGCGCATCGAACGGCGAGTCGCTGGTGGGCTGGAACGACTTGATCGCCAGCTGCTGGGCAATCTGCGGGCTGATGTAGCGTTGGCCGGCAAATACCAGGCGAATGGCCTGGACCATTTCCGCCAATCCCGCGCCTTTTGTCAGATAGCCAGCCGCGCCCGCTTGTAGCAGCCGTGTAGGAAAAGGATCTTCCTCACACACGGTCACTACCACGACTTTGATATCCGGATGGCTGCGCAACAACTTTGTAGTGGCGCCAAGACCGCCGATCCCAGGCATCTTGACGTCCATCAAAACCACATCGGGCTTCAACTCCCGGGCCTTGATCAGGGATTCCTCCCCTGACTCGGCCTGGCCGACTACTTGCAGGCCATCGATGTCAGCCAGCATTCGTGTAATGCCTGTACGAACGAGATCATGGTCATCGACTACTAGCACCCTAATCAAGCAGACACCTCGCGATATGGTCTTATAGGTTGCTGAACACCTTAGCAAAAAACCACGGCGCAGACCTAGCTGCAAGCGTCATATATATAGAGTTTCAATGCACAACGGGCCGCCGCCGAGTGGCGGGCGGCTCAATTTCCTGCGTAAAAGGTCAGGAATCCGGGGCCGATGACCGGTTTTTTCCATTGGTGGAGAGTGAATGCTCGGCCAGGGTAGAGGTCAGGCGATGGATTGCATCCTGGTCTTCCTTGAACATCGCACGGTAGTTGCCCAGCACTTTTTCTTCGATTTGGCTCAGATTTTCCAGTTGGGTCGGCGTCGGCGTGCCGGTCAACACGTACAGGATATCGACACCTTTTTCTGCCACGCGGGACAAGTAATCGGCCTTGGGCGCACGGCCGCCATTTTCGTATTTCCCCTGTGCGTTAGCTTCTACACCTCCTATTTCACCAAAAGTTTTCTGCGACAGGCCAAGTCGCTCTCTTTCTTGCCTTAACCGGAAACCGATTCCACTCATTTGGATGTATGATCCTATTTGGCACACCCCAAGAGGTGACACACTCATCTCGTTTTACACAAACTTGAACGGTTTTGAACTATGCCCGGTATTCGCACTGCTGCACAAGCCAAGGCTTGGCTGGAACATCAAGGTAAGTCTGTTCAAGCGTTCGCCCGGGAACATGGCGTGGACCCGGCAACCACTTATCAAGTGCTCGCTGGGCGCAAAAAGGGACGGCGGGGAGAAGCCCACAAGGTCGCGGTCCTGTTAGGCATGAAGGACGGGATCATCCCGGTTGAGGACGAAACCGTAAGGCAAGATCAGGAAGTCATTTCTTGAAGTCAGTATGCGCTTATTAAAACCAAGTGCCTGTTTTCCCAAAATTGGCAGTACTCACACCTGATCACGGCCGGCAATTGCGCTCCATGCGCCAGAAGCAATCCTCCGCATCTACGATTTCCAGGCCCTTGCGTTGATACAGCCGTCGCGCCGGGTTGGTCTTGAAAACGGTCAACCGTAAAAGACCCAGCCCTTCCGCGCGCGCCTTGTACACCATCTGCTCGATAACCCAGCCGCCAGCCCCTTGATGACGAAACGCCTCAAGGATGTGCAATTCGCGGATATACAACGCTTTGGGGTCACGACTGATGCTGATGAAACCCAGCACCTCGTTATCGCGACAGATCAGCCAGTTTTCTCGTCCGGCCCAGGCGGTATCGAAACCGGCATCGGACCACGACAAGTCGTATTGGCGATAATAATTACCCATGGCCTGGTGGGTCAGGGTCCGGGCGAAGGCCAGGTGTTGGTTGGTCGCGGCCTGCAGTTGAAACGCCATGTGCCTGAACTCCCTAGATTGCCACCTGTTCTCCCTGCCACTGGCCGCCGGTGTCGCGTCGTGCAATCACCAGCGTATCGCCTACACCCGGGCTAGCCGCGATCAAACCACCGTCGGCGCCCCAGATTGCGCTGCGCCCGGCGCAGGCCCTGCCACCGGATGGACCGCCGTGGTTGGCCATCAGCACCAGCATCCGGTGCTCGGCGGCATAGCCCTGTAGCAAGGCGGTGTCCGGCGCGTAGCCGCCTTCGCTGATCAGCACACCCGCAGCGTAGATGTTCGCCCCGTCCTCGGCAGCCTGTCGAGGGTGGCTGGCGTGGGAAAAATCCGCGCATACCGCCAGGGCGATCCGGTCGTCCCCCCATTCAAGGGCCGCCCCGCCCTGCCCCGCAGCAAACGCCACGTCTTCACCGGAATGCAGATGCTGCTTGGTATAGACCGCCACCGAGCCATCCGGCCCCAGCACCAGCGCACCGATCAACACCTCACTGGCGCCCCCCAGGCGAATCGGCATGCCCACCACCGCGGTAATGCGCAATTCACGGGCCATCTCCCGCAGCGGCGCCACTACATCATCCCCTGGCGCGATCGCCAGCCCGGCGGCCAGTGACGGTTCATAGCCGGTCAGGGACAGTTCCGGAAACACCAGCAACTGCACGCCGTGCTCCGCCGCCACGCGCATGAAAGCCAAGTGACGCGCGATATTTCCGGGTACGTCGCCCGCAATGGAAATGGATTGGGCAGCAGCAATCGTCAAGGCCGTCATGGTCGCATCCAGGCAATCATCGTGAAGTCCGTGCAGCATATCGACACTTGGGTCATAGCCGTAAGTACCCAACCTCAATAGAAATTACTGATTGAATCCACCCGCTCGCCTCAGTTAAGCTCCCCCCATCATTTGGAGACACACCATGTTGCAACTCACCCACACTCAGGTTTGCCCTGCTGCCAGCGCCCAGCGCTCGGTCGTGGCTGCCCGTGTGAGCGGTTTGAGCGCACTGGTCAGCTTTTATTTTGGGTATTGGTTTAGCCACTGGCGCGCCTGATACCTGAAATCGGCGCCCACTACTCAAGGGGTCGCCTACCAGAGAAATCTAACCCCCGGTCGGCTCCCCGACCGGGGGTTTTGTTTTTTCAGCCCTTATTATTTTTGCCACACACCGAACACTTAAAGGACTCACGCCATGAACTACGCCACCTATTACCGCTACGACACCTCCACCGCCTGGCGATTTAGCAAGCTCCGTTCGGGACAGCCTGCCGCCTCCGATCGGTCACCTATTGGTGGCAAGCCAACACACGTAGCCAATACGGCCAATTGTCGAACACCCCAGTAGGGCAGAGCGTGCGGGAACAGCCCGCCGCTTGCCCAGGAAGCCCGAATATGAACGCCTCGATCGCCGCTCTGCCTGTTTCCACCCTGTCCTGCGCCAATGAAGCGCTGACCCAGCGTTTGCCCAGTGCCCTTGAGCTCAAGCACCAACTGCCCCTGAGCCCATTCCTCAATGAACAGATCCACGCCCATCGCCAAGCCGTGCGCGCCATCCTCAAGGGTGAAGACTCACGCCTGCTGGTGATTGTCGGCCCGTGCTCGATCCACGACCCGGAATCGGCCATGGAATACGCGCGCAACCTGAAAAAACTGGCCCATGAAGTCAGTGACCAGATGCTGCTGGTGATCCGCGCCTACGTCGAAAAACCCCGCACCACCATCGGCTGGAAAGGCCTGGCCTACGACCCGCGCCTGGATGGCAGCGACGACATGGCCGCCGGCCTGACCCTGTCCCGGGAACTGATGCGGGAAATGCTGCGCCTGGGCCTGCCGGTGGCCACCGAGCTACTGCAACCGATGGCTGCCGGCTACTTCGATGACCTGCTGAGCTGGGTCGCCATTGGCGCGCGCACCACCGAATCGCAGATTCATCGCGAAATGGCCAGCGGCCTCGGCATGCCCGTCGGCTTCAAGAACGGCACCGACGGCGGCGTGGCCATCGCGTGTGACGCCATGCGCTCCGCCGCTCACCCGCACCGTCACTTCGGTGTCGACAGCCAGGGCCATCCGGCGATCATCCAGACCCCGGGCAACCCCGACACTCACCTCGTGTTGCGCGGCGGCCATCGTGGGCCGAACTACGATCGCCAGAGCGTGGCCCAGGTTCACGCCGACCTTGCCAAGAGCAAAGTCGCGCCGCGGATCATGGTCGACTGCAGCCACGCCAACAGCGGCAAAGACCCGCTGCGCCAACCGGCGGTGTTCAACGACGTGCTGGAACAGCGCCTGCAGGGCGACACCTCGCTGATCGGCATGATGATCGAAAGCCACCTGTTTGAAGGCTGCCAGCCGTTGAGCCCGTCGATGAAATACGGCGTGTCGATCACCGATGGCTGCCTGGGCTGGGACGGCACGGAACAGCTGCTGCGCAGCGCTGCCGAGCGGTTGCGGGTACACAATCGCGCCTGACAATGAAGATCAAATGTGGGAGCGGGCTTGCTCGCGAATGCGGTGGTTCAGCCAGCACATGCATCAACTGGCGCACCGCTTTCGCGAGCAAGCCCGCTCCCACACTGGATCTTCATTCACTTGACTAAAGTGGATAAAGAGCCTCATCAAACTGCGCCAACTTCGGAAACACCAACGGCTGGTCATCCGCCAGCCCTTCCAATCGCTGCTGGTAACTGTGCAGGAAAGTCTGCCGGGCCTCGGCGCTGATATACGGCACATGCCACGCCACAAACGGCTCCAGCACCTCAAACCCGACATACGCCAGCGTGCCACGCAGGATCGGCCGCAGCATGTCCTCCAACGGCCCGTGAATCGCACCCTCGCCAAACATATGCTCGCGCCCGCCGAGGGTCACCGTGACCAGCGCTTTCTTGCCGGCGAGCCCGCCCTGATCATAGAACCGCTTGCCGCCGTAGCACACGCCCGACACCAGAACCCGGTCAATCCAGCCCTTGAGCATCGCGGGCGCCGAGAACCAGAAGATCGGGAAATTGAGGATCAGCAGATCGGCCCACAGCAGCTTGTCCAACTCCTGCTGGATATCCGCCGCGATGGATTGGCTTTTCACCCCCAGGCGCTGCTCCAGGGCATACACCAGGTAGTCGGGGTTCTCCCGCGAGGTGAAGTCCGAGGCGCTGGCTACGGGATTCCAGTTCATCGCGTACAAATCACTGACCTGCACCTCATGCCCCTGCGCTTGCAGGGTAGCCGTGGCCTGGTCACGCAAGGCCGCGGTAAACGACTGCGGCTCGGGATGGGCGTGGACAATCAACACCTTCATAAAAACTCCTCAAGAAGTAAGCGCGGCCCGTTTGGCCAGCAAATGGTCGAGCCAGTCGGGGTCCATTTCCGGCTCCGATGAAAACAGCAGGCCGGTGTAGTCCTGATACGGCGGGGTGAAGATCGCGCTGCGGCTGCCCTGGTCCACCACCCTGCCCCGCTGCATCACCACCACTTCGTCGGCGATGGCGCGCACCGTGGCCACGTCATGGGTGATAAACAGGTAGGCCACGCCCAACTGCTGCTGAATGCGGTTGAGCAGTTTCAGCACGCCCTCGGCCACTAACTGATCCAGGGCCGAGGTCACTTCGTCGCAGATGATCAATTGTGGGTCGGCCGCCAGGGCGCGAGCGATGCAGATACGTTGCTTCTGGCCGCCGGACAGCTCACGGGGCTGACGCTCCATGAAGGTGGCCGGGTCCAGCTCGATCATCTCCAGCAACTCGGCGACTCGGGCGCGCATGGCCTTGCCCTTGAGGCCGAGGTAGAAGGTCAGTGGCCGGCCAATGATGTCGACGATGCGCTGGCGCGGGTTCAGCGCGGTATCGGGGATCTGGTAGATCATCTGGATCCGTCGCAACTGCTCCTTGCTGCGCCGACGAAAGTCCGCCGGCAACGCTTCACCGTCATACAGCACCTGCCCCGCCGTAGCCGGCAGCAACCCGGTAATCAGGCGTGCGGTGGAGCTTTTGCCGCTGCCGGACTCACCGATCACCGCCAACGTCTGGCCGCGATGCAAGCTCATCGACACGTCATGCAGCACCGGCTGATGCCCGTAGCTGGCGCACACCTGACGCACTTCCAGCAACGGCATCTGCTGCTGGGGACAGGCCTTGGGTTCGGTGCGAAAGCTGCGCACCGCCCACAGGGATTTGGTGTAGTCCTGCTGCGGGGCGCTGAGCATGGTGCGGGTCTCGGCCTCCTCCACCAGCTTGCCGTGGCGCAGCACCATGATGCGGTCGGCCATCTGCGCGACCACCGCCAGGTCATGGCTGATATACAGCGCGGCACTGCCGAAGGTTTTCACCGCATCGCGAATCGCCGCCAGCACTTCGATCTGGGTGGTGACGTCGAGGGCGGTGGTGGGTTCGTCGAAGATGATCAGGTCCGGGTGACAGGCCATCGCCATGGCGGTCATCACCCGTTGCAGTTGCCCGCCGGAGACCTGATGCGGATAACGCTGGCCGATGGTTTCCGGATTGGGCAGGCGCAGCACGCGGTACAACTCCACCGCCTCGCGTTCAGCCTGGGCGCGGCTGATGCCACCGTTGATCACGGCGGTTTCCACATGCTGGTCAATCAGCCGGTGGGCCGGGTTGAACGACGCGGCAGCGGATTGCGCTACGTAGGCAATCCGCAGTCCTCGAAGCTTGCGCAAGGCTTCGGGTTTGGCCTGCAACAGTTGAATGCCGTCAAAGCACACCGAGCCACCGGTGATGCGACAACCGTCGCGGGCAAAGCCCATGGCCGCCAGGCCCAGGGTTGATTTACCCGCGCCAGACTCACCAATCAGCCCCAGTACCTCACCCCGTTGCAACGTCAGGTCGATACCCTTGATCAACGGATGCCAGGCGTCTTCGTAATGCCCTTCAATCTGCAGGTTGCGGATTTCCAGCAATGGCTTGTCCATCCTCAACACTCCTTCAGGCCGCTGGATTTATGCAGCATCCAGTCGACGACAAAATTCACGCTGACGGTGATCAACGCCACCGCCAGGGCCGGCAGCAACGGGCTGATGTCACCGAAGGTGATCAGCACCGCGTTGTCGCGGACCATGCTGCCCCAATCGGCGGTGGGCGGTTGAATGCCCAGGCCAAGGAACGACAGCGCGCTGATAAACAGGAACACGAAACAGAACCGCAGGCCGAACTCGGCAATCAATGGCGCGGCGGCATTGGGCAGCACTTCGCGGGTGACCAGCCACCACAGCCCTTCCCCACGTAAGCGCGCGGCTTCGACGAAGTCCTGCACCACCACGGTCATCGCCACGGCCCGGGACAGGCGAAACACCCGGGTCGAATCCAGCATTGCAATCACCAGCACCAGCGAGGTGGCATTGGTGCCCACCACGCTGAGGATCAGCAAGGCGAAGATCAGTTGCGGGATCGCCATCAGGATATCCACCACCCGCGACAATCCCTGGTCGACCCAGCCGCCCTTGATCGCGGCTATCAAGCCGCTCAAACCGCCCAGCAAAAACGCCAGCACCGTGGTCAAAAAAGCGATGCCCAAGGTGTTGCGCGCGCCATACACCAGGCGGCTGAACATGTCCCGCCCGAGGTTATCGGTGCCCAGCAGGAATTGGCCGCTCCAGGGCGCAAACCCGTCGCCTACCACCTGGGTTTCGCCATAGGGCGCGAGCAGCGGTGCAAACAACGCCACCAGCACGTACAGCACGATGACCAGCAGGCCGAACTTCGCGCTCAATGGCGCCCGGGCCAGTTGTGTGAGAAGGCTCATGGTCTACCCCTTGGGATGCATCAGGCGTGGGTTGGTGGCGCTGGACAGCACATCGGCGCCGGTATTGAGCAGGATGTAGGTGGCGGCAAAGATCAGGCTGCACGCCTGCACCACCGGGATATCGCGCTTGGACACCGAGTCCACCAGCAACTGGCCGAGGCCCGGGTAGACAAACACCACCTCCACCACCACTACGCCCACCACCAGGTACGCGAGGTTGAGCGCGATCACGTTGACGATGGGCGCCAGGGCATTGGGCAGTGCGTGGCGCCAGATAATCCGCGACTGGCTGATGCCCTTGAGCCGGGCCATTTCGATATACGGGCTGGCCAGCAGGTTGATCAGCGAGGCGCGGGTCATGCGCATCATCTGCGCGATCACCACCAGGCTCAGGGTGGCCACCGGCAACACCGAACGTTCGAGAATGGTGGCGAATGAGGCATCCGGCGCCAGGTTGGACAGGCTGGGAAACCAGCCCAGCTTGACCGAAAACACCAGGATCAGCAGGTAGGCGACGAAGAACTCCGGGAACGACACCGCACTCAGGGCCGAGGTGTTGAGCAGGCGGTCGAACCAGCTGTTGCGGTACAGCGCGGCGAGCATCCCCAGCACCAGCGCCAGGGGCACCGAGACCAACGCCGCCAGTGCCGCCAGGCGCAAGGTGTTGCCCAGGCGTGCGCCGATCAGTTCAGCGATGGGCCGCTGGTTGGCCAGGGAAGCGCCGAGGTCGCCGTGCAGGAGGCGCAGCAGCCATTGCACGAACCGGCTCAGGGGCGGCAGGTCCAGGCCCAGTTGGGCGCGAAAGGCGGCGATGGTTTCCGGCGTGGCGGACTGGCCGAGCATGGCCTGGGCGATATCACCGGGGAGCATGCCGACCGCCAGGAAGATGATCACCGAGACGGCGAACAACGACAGCAGGCCAAGGGCGAGACGTTGGAGTACCAGTTTGAATAGGCTATTCATGTTCGGTTCTCATGAGTTGGGCATGTTCTCGAAGGCGACACAGGACCAATGTGGGAGCGGGCTTGCTCGCGAAAGCGGTGTGTCAGCCAATACAGATAGAGACTGATCCACCGCATTCGCGAGCAAGCCCGCTCCCACATTTGATTGGTGGCGTTTCTGAAATCTTCACGCCTGCCACCACCGCTCGATCAGCCGCAACCCATCCAGTTCCCCATACGGCGCCGTCAGCGGTCCATGGCTGACGCGGTTCGAGCGGGCCGCCACGGAGCTGGCGAACAACGGCACAATCGCCCCGCCGTCGTCCCGGCACAGGCTCTGCATTTCGTTGTACATCTCCTGGCGCAGCGGCGCGTTCATCTCGCCCCGCGCTGCGTTGAGCAACTGGTTGAAGCGGTCGTTATCCCAATGGGTTTCGTTCCACGCCGCGCCCTTGGCGTAGCCGATGCTGAACATGCGGTCGGCAGTCAGGCTGCTGTACCAGAACGAGGTGGTGAACGGCTGCTTCATCCAGATATTGGAGAAATAGCCATCCGCCGGCTCGCGCACCACGTCGATATCAATCCCGGCCTGGCGCGCCTGCTCCTTGAACAGCACCGAAGCATCCACTGCGCCGGTGTAGGCGGCATCGGAAGCTTGCAGGCGCACCTTCAGCGCCTCCACACCGGCCTTGCGCAGGTAGAACCGCGACTTGTCCGGGTCGTAGGTGCGCTGCTCCAGGGCGGCGTTGATGAAACGGCTGCCCGGCTGGATCGGATGGTCGTTGCCCACCAGGCCATAGCCATGCAGCACCGAGGCCAGCAGGGTTTCGCGGTTGATCGCATGCTTCATCGCCATGCGGATGTCGTTGTTCTTGAACTCGTTGCTGTCGCACAACATCGGGAAGGTGTAGTGCTGGGCGCCCTTGGTTTCTTCGATGACCAGCGTGGGATTGCGCTTGAGCAGGGCTACGGTTTTCAGGTCGACCTTGTTGATCACGTCGACTTGCCCGGTGACCAGCGCATTGACCCGCGCTGCGCCGTCGGCAATCGCCAACAGCTCGGCGCTGGCGAAGTGTGCCCTGCCCGGCTTCCAGTAATCAGGGTTGCGCTCCAGGTCCATGCGTACGCCCGGCTCGAAGCTTTTCAGGCGATAACCGCTGGTGCCGATCCCGGCCTGCCAGTCGGCGGCGCCGTCCTTGGCGGGCATGATCACCAGGTGGTAATCGGCGACCACATAGGCGAAATCGGCATTGCCCGAGTGCAGTTCGAACACCACTGCATCGCTGCCCTTGGCGCTGACACTGGCCACATCGCCGATCACCGTCTTGGCCGCCGAGGTGGAGTTGGCTGCCAGGTGATGGTTGATCGAGGCCACCACGTCGTCAGCGGTCAGGCTTTTGCCGTTATGGAAGGTCACACCCTGGCGCAGCTTGAAGGTCCAGATGCGCGCGTCGGGCGTCGACTCGAAGCTTTCGGCCAATTCGGGGATAGCGCTGCCGTCCACCGCGATTTCCGTGAGGGTGTTGTACACCGCCGAAAAGCCGACGAAGGTGAAGGTGTCGACCCAGGATCCCGGGTCGCGGGAGTCGGTGGTGCTGCCGCCGGCCAGGCCCATGCGCAGCACGCCGCCCGGCTTGGGCGTGGCCTCCTCGGCAAAGGCCTGCAGCGGCAGGCCCATGGAAAACGCGGCGGCCACGGCACCGGCTACGGCGCTGTGCTTGAGGAAGTCCCGCCGGTGCATCGCTTGAGTCATTTTGTTGTTGTTTTCGCTCATGGTGTTGCTCCTCTAAAGGTTCACACAGGCATGCTTCAACTCGATCAAGGTCACGCCGTTGCGCTTGAAACCGTTACGCAAATCCGTCTGCAGCTCATCCAGGTTCTGTGGCTCGCTGACCGTGCAGCCGAACGCCCGCGCCAGGGCGGCAAAGTCCGGGTTGCGCGGCAGTACGCCGATGGGTTCGATGTCCAGGTTCAGCATGTCGTCGCGAATCTGCCCCAGGGCGTCGTTGTTCCAGAGCAACACCACCAGCGGGCTGTCCAGTTCTTCCACGGCCGTGGCCAGTTCCTGGGCGGTGTAGAGAAAGCCGCCGTCGCCCACCAGCACCAGGCCGGGCCGTTGCGGTGCGCCGAACTTGGCGCCGATACCGGCCGGCAGGCCATAGCCCAGGGTGCCGTAGCCGGTGGGATGCAGCCAACTACGGGTGGCGTTGCTGGGAAAGGCGTAGTTGCCGGTGTAAGCCAGTTGGGTCATGTCGCTGCTGATGAAGGCATTGGCCGGCAGCTCGGCGGCCACGCGGTCGAGAATCGCCTGGTGAATGCGTTGCAACGGACCATGGCCGCTGCTGACTGCCTGGCGTAACGTCGCGACCGCAGCGGTGGCGGCATCCGCGTTGCGCGGCGTGGCTGGCAAGCGTTCCAGCAAAGCCAGCGTCGTTTGCTGGGCATCACCGTGCAACGCGACGGCGCAAGGATAGAAATCGTTGAACTTGCGCGGGTCGATATCCACCCGCAGCAGCTCGCCATTAATCGGCAGGCGTTCACGCCAGAAGTCGGTATCGGCCATTTCGGTGCCGATGGCCAACACCACATCCGCCTCGGCGATGAGCTGCCAGCCGGGCTCGACACACAGGGTCGAACCGGCATTCAGCGGATGCTCCACCGGCAACAATCCCTTGCCGGCGACACTGCTGAAAAACGGCGCCGCCAACTGCGTACTCAAGCGCTGCAAGGCATCGGCCGCCAACAGCGCACCGCCACCGGCAATGATCATCGGGCGCTTGGCCGCGGCCAGTTTTGCCACTGCCTGATCAAGGCTTTCAGCCGATGGCAAACCGCGTCCGGGACGGCGCACCACCTCATTGCTCCAGTCCCGTTTGATCGGCGCCGACAGTACATCCAGCGGCACCGAAATATGCACCGGGCGCGGTCGCTCACTGTCGAACACCGCGTAGGCCCGCGCGATCAACTCCGGCAAATCCTCGGCACTCAACGCTACTGCCGAAAACGCAGTGATGGGCGCGGTCATCGCCCGCTGGTCCTGGGTTTCATGCAGGCAGCCCCAGCCTTTGCCGAGGCTGGCGGTGTGGTTGACGCTGGAAATCACCAGCAGCGGAATCGAGTCGGCATACGCCTGGCCGATCGCCGTCGCGGCATTGGTCACCCCCGGCCCGGTGATGATGAAACACACCCCCGGCTTGCCGCTGACCCGCGCATAACCGTCGGCCATAAAGCCGGCGCCCTGCTCGTGGCGGGTCAGCACATGCCGAATACCGCTGCCCGGCAAGCCGCGATACAGCTCCAGCGTGTGCACGCCGGGAATCCCGAACACCGTGTCGACACCATAGTTGGCCAGCAATCGCACCAGGGCCTGGCCGCCCGTCAAGGTTTTGCTTTGCATTGTCATCTCCTTCACGCCTGGGCGAGACGGATCAATGCATCGACCGCCGTGGCGCCCCGGGCATTGACCAGCAATGGGTTTACATCGAGTTCCAGCAATTGCCCGGCGTTGGCGCAGGCGTAGTCGGCCACCGCACGAATCGCCGCCACCAGAGCTTCCATGTCGGCAACTTCCCGTCCGCGAAAGCCTTGCAGCAATGCGGCGCTGCGCAGGCCGAGCAAGGCGTTGCGGATTGCGTCGTCGGTGGTGGGCAGCAGCAGGCTGCGGCTGTCCTTGAGCAACTCCACAAGGATTCCACCAGCGCCGATCACCAGCGCCAGGCCGAAGTCGTTTTCGCGCTTGATGCCCACAATCAGCTCGGCCAGCGGCGGCGTAGCCATGGACTCCAGCAGCAGCTGATCGAAAGGTACATTCGGTGCATGGGCCGCGATCCGCTCACGCATATGGGCCAGGGCGGCGGTCAAGGCGAAGCCGTCCTGCAGGTTGAGCGCCACGGCGCCGGCTTCGGTTTTATGCGGCAAGTCGGCACTGACGGCCTTGAGTACCAGCGGGTAACCCAGCACTTTGGCATCGGCTATGGCCCGCTCGGGAGTGCTCAAGACACCGGCTGGCGTGGTCAGGCCGAAAGCCCGTAAAGCCTGCTTGGAATCCCACTCATCAAGCGACTGTCCGTGTTGCTCAAGCGCTTGCGGGCACAGCGGCACCAGTATCGACTCACCCCGCGCCAACAACGCCCGGCGATTGTTTTGATAGTCAGCAATCCGGCCCCAGGCCGCCAGCGCATCTTCCACGCCTTGCAACGCGGCAACGCCCTGGGCATGCAGACGCTCGCGAGCGTGGGCCGGCAGCAATTCGGGAAATGCAGAGGTGACAAAGCCAGTCTTGCCGTGGCGAGTCAGCGCACTGCAAAACAGCTCCAGCAGCAGGTCGCACTCCTTGCGCTCACCGGTAAATTCCGCCGGGTAGTCGAGCACCAGCATTGCCGCATCCGCTTCGGTGCGCAGTGCCGTGTCGAGCATCGTATTAAGCGCGTCGCTGTTGCCCCAGATGGCCGTGGTGAAATCCAGCGGGTTGACCAGATTGGCGTAGCTGGGCAGCACCTGCGCCAACTCTTCACGCTGGCCTTCGTCGAGCTTCGGCAGGCTCAAATCGTTGCGCTCGGCGTAGTCGGCAATCAACCCGGCATCACCACCGGAACAGGCCAGGGCGATCAGGCTGTTGCCCGCCGGCAGATTACCGCAGGCCGCCGCCTTCAGGGTCTCGACAAAACTCACCGGCCCGCTGACCCGGATCACACCCAGGCGCGCGAACAGACTGTCGTACAGCGCATCGGAACCCGACAACGAACTGGTATGACTCAAAGCCAACTCGGCGCCGATCTGTGACACCCCGGTTTTCAGGGCGATGATCGGAATGCCTTTCTCCAGGGCCTTGTGGGCCGCACGGGCGAACCCCGGCACATTCTTCAAGCCTTCCAGGTGCAAGCCAATCGCTGTAACGCGCGGCTCGTCGAGCAGCACGTCCATCAACTCGGCAACCCCCAACTGCGCCTGGTTGCCCACCGACGCCATATAGGCCACCGGCAGCGAACGGTCGCTCATGGACAGGTTGTAGGCAAAGTTGCCGCTCTGGGTCAGCACCGCAACGCCCTTCTCGACCGGCTTGCCGCCATGGGCCACCGGCCACAACGCCGAGCTGTGCAGGTAATCCAGCAGGCCATAGCAATTGGGGCCCAGCAGTGCCATCTCGCCAGCGGCCTTGAGCAGTTGTTGCTGCAAGGCTTGGCCCTCGGCGCCGGTTTCGGCAAACCCGGAGGCGTAGCAGATGGCGCCACCGGTGCCAATGGCCGCCAGTTCGGCGACACAGGTCAGGGTCAGCTCGCGATTGGTAGCGATAAACACCGCATCCGGACCGCACGGCAAATCGGCCACGCGACGCACGCAGGGAACGCCATCGAGGCTGTCATGTTGCGGGTTGACCAGCCACATCTGGCCGGCAAAACCACCGTCGGCGCAGCGCTTGAGGGCACGGGCCATGCTGCGCCCACCGACAAACGCCAAGTGACGGGGCGCCAGCAGGCGCTTGAGATTGTCGCGAATAGCCTGGGACATAAGCGTTCTCCGACCCGATCAACGCAACAGTGGCCGCAACAGTTCGCGGGCAATAATGTGGCGCTGGATTTCCGAAGTGCCTTCCCAGATCCGCTCGATCCGCGCGTTGCGCCAGATGCGCTCCACCGGGCCTTCGTCCATCAAACCCATGCCGCCGTAGATCTGCACTGCTTCATCGGCAACCTTGCCCAGTACTTCGCTGGCAAACAACTTGGCCATGCCGGCCTCGCCGTCGGTCATGGTGCCCTGGTCCATTTTCCAGGCGGTGTTCAGGGTCAGCAGTTCGGCCGCACGGATTTGCGTGGCCATGTCGGCGAGCTTGAACGAGATGCCTTGGTAGGTGCCGATGGGCTGGCCGAACTGCTTGCGGTCGGCCGCCCATTGCAGGGAAACGTCCAGCGCACGCTGGGCCTGGCCGACGCAGTTGGCAGCCACCATCACCCGGCCTGCGGTCAGCCAGGCATTGGCGACTTCCCAACCTTTGCCGACTTCGCCGAGGACTTTGGAGGCTGGTACGCGGCAGTCGTCGAAGAACATTTCATAAGTGTGGTAGCCGCGGTTGCTGACGCACTTGGGGCCCCGGCGAATGGTCATGCCCGGCGTGCCACGGTCCACCAGGAACGAGGTCACGGCATTGCGTTGGCGACCGTTGTGTTCGTAGGTGTCGGTAACGGCAAACACGATGGCGAAATCCGCGTGGCCGGCGTGGCTGATGAAGTGCTTGCTGCCATTGAGCACAAAGTCATCACCGCTGCGCACGGCGCGGGTCTTGATCGCATTGGCGTCGGAACCGGCACCCGGTTCGGTCAGGGCAAAGCAGTCGATCTTCTTGCCCTGCACGCACGGCAACAGGTACTCGCCAATCTGCGCGCCGGTGCAGGCCATGAGGATTTTCGACGGCCGGGCGACAAACACATGCAGCGCCCAGGAGACTTTCGACAACTCGCGCTCAATCAACGCCTGTGACAGGTAATCCAGGCCGCCACCGCCGACGTCTTCCGGCATGTTGAAGGCATAGAAACCGGCAGCGATGGCCTTGTCACGAATCTGCGCGGCAAGCTCCGGCGAAACTTCATCGGCGCGGTCCACCGCCTCCTCGTGGGGCAACAACTCCTTGGCAACAAAACTGCGTACCGCGTCCACCAACATGTCTTGTTCTTGGCTGGGCTGGAAATTCATGGCGCTACCTGTCGATCGTTCGAGGGTGTTTTGAAGGGGAATCAGTTGCC
This sequence comes from Pseudomonas sp. 21615526, assembly GCF_013386245.1. Taxonomy (NCBI): domain Bacteria; kingdom Pseudomonadati; phylum Pseudomonadota; class Gammaproteobacteria; order Pseudomonadales; family Pseudomonadaceae; genus Pseudomonas; species Pseudomonas sp. 21615526. The sequence continues at coordinate 46,160 of NZ_JACAOM010000065.1, forward strand.
GGAGAAGTTCGGTGGGCGCTTTTCCATCGAGGCGCGCAGGGCTTCAGCACCGTCGGCGCTGCGTCCACACAGCAGGCCGGCGGCGAGTTCCGCCTGGAGCTGCTCGGGCAGGCTGCGCCCGGCGCCTTCGCGGATGAGGGTTTTGGTCTGGGCAAACGCAAAGGTCGGGCCGTTGGCCAGGCGCGTGGCCAGCTCGGCGACGTGGGTATGCAGTTGCTCGTCGGCAACGACTTCGCCCACCAGCCCGGCGGCCAGGGCGCGGTCGGCGCTCCACAATTCATCGAGGAACAGCAGGCGCTTGGCTTGCTCGCTGCCGATCAGGCGCGGCAGATGCCAGCTGGCGCCGGCGTCCGGCGAGTAGGCCATGCTGGTGTAGCCGGCCTTGAAGCGTGCCGATTGCGCGGCGACGCGCAGGTCGCAGCACAGGGTGAGGTCCATGCCGGCACCGACCGCCGTGCCGTTGATGGCGGCGAGGGTAGGTTTGTCGAGGGTGTGCAGGCGGGTCATCAGGGCGTGGGCGGTTTCGGTCCAGCCGTAGGTTTCGAGGGCGCCACGGGCTTCGGCATCGGCCCATTCGGCAAGGTCGGCACCGGCGCAGAAGCTGCGACCACTGCCGGTCAGTACCACCACGCGCACAGCCGGGTCGCGGTTGAAACCGTCCAGCAAGGCGTGCAGGTGCTTGAGGGTCGGGATGTCCAGGGCATTGCGCTGAGGGCCGCGATTGAGGGTGATCCAGGCAACACCTGCCTGCACCTGAGTGAGCACGGACGGATCTGTAGTCATGGAATCCTCGAATTATTTTAATTGGCTTGAGGGGTGCGACATGGGGCGATACTAAACGAGTGTTCAGTAAGGAGGCAATCGGGTAACTGCAAATATTTTTCGAGGGGAAAATGCCGGCCCGGACATTGCGTCCAGGCGGCGCGGAATCGTCAGGTCAGGGTTTGATCTGGAAGCGCTTGCGCCCGCCCGACTGCAAGCCATCGACCCAGGCTTCGCAGATCTGGATGCCCTGCTCCGGGGTGAAGGTGCCGGGATTGAGCCCCGATTCCAGCCACAAGCCGTCGAGCAAGGCGCTCAAGGCGATGGCCGCCAAATCGGCATCGAACTGCTTCCAGCCCTCCTCCCCGGCCATGTCCACCAAGGCCGAACGCATGATGGTGCGGTACTCGCCATAGGAGTGTTCGTGGGCCTGGTTGATCGCCGGGGCCGTCTTGACCGCCCCCCAGAACACCAGCCAGGCATCCAGCAGTTGCGGGTCGAGCAATTCGGGGGAGAACGAGCCGCGGAAGAACGCCGACAGCCGCTCCCGCGGACTGGGCGGCGCCTTGGCCATCGCATCCCGCAGCAGGTCCATGACCTGCCGGGTGATTGACCGATAGGCCTCGGCCACCAGCTCATCCTTGCCCGAGTAGTGATGACTGATCAGCCCCACCGACACCCCGGCCTCGGCGCTGATCTTGCGGATCGACGCGCCCTGGAAGCCGTCGCGCTTGAGGCAGGCCAACGTCGCCTGCACCAGATTGGCCTTGCGCAACTCCGGTTCCATGCGGGAGAAACGGGATTCCTGGGTCATGAGGCGGTGTCCTTGGGTTGAGTCGGCTGGACGACTCTACCTCACTCCCGGAACCCCGGCGACACCCGATCCAGTAACCGCAGCAACGCCGCCCATGCCAGTTGCATGGCGTCCGGGTCTGCCAGTTCGCCCTCTTCCAGTGGCCGGCCTGGCTCGTTGAACTGCCGCTCGGTGTATTCACACACGTGCGCAGGCGGCAGGATCAGCTTGCCGCACGCCTGGGCGGCGATCTGGATATCGCAGGCCTTCTCCAGGTAATACATGCGCAGGAACGCCTGACTGACCGTCTCCCCTACCGTCAACAAACCATGGTTGCGCAGCATCAACACCGGCTTGTCGCCGAGGTCGTGCACCAGTCGCTGTTGCTCGTCCATGTCCAGCGCCACGCCTTCGTAGTCGTGGTAGGCGACCTTGCCGTAGAACTCCATGGAAATCTGGTTCACCGGCAACAGCCCGCATTCCAGGGCCGCCACCGCACAGCCGGCGCGGGTATGGGTGTGCAGCACGCACTGCGCATCTTCGCGGGCGCCGTGAATCGCGCTGTGAATCACAAACCCCGCCGGGTTGACGCCATGGGCCGAAGCCTCGACCGCACGTCCGTCCAGGCCGATCTTCACCAGGCTGGAGGCGGTGATCTCCTCGAACATCAGCCCATAGGGGTTGATCAAAAAGTGATGCTCGGGCCCCGGGATACGCACCGAGATATGGGTGAAAATCAAATCGCTCATGCGAAAGTGCGCGATCAGCCGGTAGCAGGCGGCAAGCTCTTCGCGCAGCTGTCGTTCGGTGGCCCCAGGCATTTTTATTCTCCAGGCGGGTGGGTGATGTGGTTGACGCTAATCCAGTCGCCAGTAAAAAAACAAGTTGATTTTTTACTGAGGCTGACCTCCTATAGAAAAATAATAACAACAGCGCCTGGAGTATCCGCACCATGTCGCCCCATGCCTTTCCGCATCTTTTTGAACCGTTGGTACTGCGTGGCAAACGCCTGAAAAATCGCATCATGTCCAGCGGGCACGACACCTCGATGCCCACCGACAACCAGGTCAACGAGCAGTTGATCGCCTACCACCGGGCACGCGCCGAAGGCGGCGTGGGGTTGATTGTGTTGCAGGTGGCCGGGGTGCACGACAGCGCCCGCTACACCTCCCATGTGCTGATGGCCACCGATGACAGCTGCATCGACGGCTATCGCCGACTGGCCGAAACCTGCCACGCCCACGGCACCGTGGTGCTGTCGCAGATTTTCCATCCAGGGCGGGAAATCATGGAGTCGGCCGACGGTTTGCTGGCGGTGGCTTACTCGGCTTCCGGGGTGCCCAACGAACGCTTCCGGGTGATGCCGCGCGCCCTTGACCAGACAATGATCGACGAGATCGTCGCCGGCTACGGCGCTGCGGCAAGGCGCCTGTATCAGGCCGGGATTGACGGTGTGGAAGTGGTCGCCAGCCATGGTTACCTGCCTGCGCAATTTCTCAACCCGCGGGTGAATCGCCGCACCGACGGCTACAACGGCGAGCTGGAACAACGCCTGCGTTTCCTGCGGGAAATCATCGCCACGGTGCGTGCCGAAACCGACGAGCACTTCATCATCGGGCTGCGCATTTCTGCCGATGAACGCGACCCCGAAGGCCTGACCGAAGAGGATTCCCTGGCCGCCGTGCAACAGCTGCAATCACACCTGGATTATGTGCACATCGTTGCCGGCACCTCGGCCTCCCTCGGCGGCGCGATCCATATCGTGCCGCCCATGGCCATTGCCCCGGCGTACCTGGCGACAGAAGCGGCGACGTTCAAGACGCACCTGTCGATTCCGCTGTTCGTCACCGGGCGCATCAACCAGCCCCAGGAGGCCGAACTGATGCTGCAACGCGGCCAGGCCGATGTGTGCGGGATGACCCGCGCGCTGATCTGCGACCCGCGCATGCCGGCCAAGACCTCAAGCGGCCATGCCGAGGATGTACGCGCCTGCATCGCCTGCAATCAGGCGTGCATCGGCCACTTCCACAAAGGCCTGCCGATCTCCTGCATCCAGCATCCCGAGACCGGCCGCGAATTGCAGTTTGGCCAACTGCAACCGGCACTGCGACGCCAGCGGATCATGGTCGCCGGTGGCGGCCCGGCAGGGATGAAAGCGGCAGCGGTGGCGGCGCAGCGCGGACATGAGGTGACCTTGTATGAAGCCAGTGCCCAATTGGGCGGCCAGGTGCTTCTGGCGCAGTTACTGCCCCGACGCAGCGAGTTCGGCGGCGCCAGTACCAACCTGCAGCGCGAGATGGAACTGGCCGGGGTCCGCGTGGTGCGCAACACCCGCGTCGACCGCCCATTGGTGGAACGCGAACAACCTGACCGGGTGATCATCGCCACCGGCGCCGAGCCCTACTGGCCGGCCTTCGAACGCGGCGGCGAGCTACAGGTGGTGGATGCCTGGCAAGTGCTGCGCGATGAGGTGCAACTGGGCCGTTCGGTGGTCGTGGTGGACTGGCGTTGCGACTGGATCGGCCCGGGCATTGCCGAGCGCCTCACCCGTGCCGGCCATCAGGTGCAACTGGCGGTGAACGGCACCCATTGCGGGGAAAACCTGCCGTTGTACGTGCGTGACCAACTGGCCGGCGAACTGCATCGGCTGGGCATTCCGATCATCCCTTACGCCCGTTTGTACGGCTGCGACGACACTACCGTCTACCTGCAACACACCGCCAGCGGCGAGCCGATGCTGCTGGAAAATATCGACACCCTGGTGTTGTGCCAGGGCCACCAGCCGGTGGACACTCTGGGCGCAGAACTGGAAGGCCTGGTGGCGTTCACGCGGATCGGCGATTGCCTGGCGCCGCGTACCGCCGAAGAGGCGATTTATGAAGGATTGAAAGTAGCGTGGGACATTTGAACGACCAACCGCCACAGCTGTTTCTCGGCACCCGCATCCGCGGCTTGCGCAAGGCCCGGGGCATGACGCTTACCGAATTGGCGCAGATGAGCGAATTGACGGCCGGCTATATCAGCCAACTGGAACGCAACCTCGCCTACCCGTCGATCCCGGCCTTGTTCAACATCGCCCGCAGCCTGGGGGTGACGATCCAGTGGTTTTTTGCCAGTGAGACCACGCCGGCAGCGGAGGATGAAGGTTTTGTGGTGCGCAGGAACAATCGCCAGAGCATTCACTATGAGGACGGGATCGTCGACCAGTTGCTGACGCCCCTGCCCAATCATCAATTGGAGATGCTGCACTCGCGCTTTCCACCGGGCACCTATAGCCAGCAGAGCTATAGCCATGAGGGTGAAGAGGCGGGTTATGTGTTGAGCGGAACGTTTGAGTTATGGGTGGGCGAGCGGCATTTTCAGCTGGCTGAAGGCGACAGTTTCAGCTTCCCCAGCAGTGAGCCCCATCGCTATGGCAACCCCGGAAAGGTGGATGCGGTGGTGATCTGGGTGATTACGCCGCCGACGTTTTAGACCGTTGGGGCAACTAAGGACGTTTCCTACGATACGCGGGGAGTTCTGGATGGGGGCCATCAGTAGTCGGTAAAAACGGCTCTTGCTATAAAACCGACTACTTTTTTATGAGGGTGCCGGTCATGTTTGAGTCGTTTGCGTGGTTCAAGAAACCCACTGAGGAAGATCTGGAAAATATCAGGGCTATCAAGCGGTACAAAACCATGAGGATAGTGGGTGAGTGGGGTATTTCTGTCGACCCGGCGGAAATCGCCAACTCACCCGAGTTCAAGGAACACAAGCGCAAGATACGTGAACTGATATTCAAATAACCCATGGGGCTACTACTGATACTGCCGTTACTGGTGAGTGGCTATTTGGTGTGTTTGAAACACCCCGGCCATTACTGCCGCCTCCACCGCTTTGAGGGCCAGTTACTCTATCTACAGGTCGCAAGATTAGGCTGGACCTGCCTCGTACTGTCGTTCGTACTGACCACTTTGATTCTTTGCCTGTCCAAACAGCCGCTGCAACTGGCTGGCCAGACAATCCCCATTGATTACAGTGCTTATCTGGGCAAGCTGCTGATAGAGCTGGATATTGCCACCGAGAGAAATCATGGCCTCTGGGTATTTTTGCTCCAGGTCGGCCTGACAGCCATGATCATTCCCTACTGCTGGGCGCGATTATTTGTGCGTTGGCGTCGACGAAGACTGCAACTTGCTTCAGAGGAGGAACTGAACCAGCAATTGATGCTCGAGCTTCTAACGGGGCGCCCCCTCAGGACCCTACTCAGGGAATCCATTGCGCGCGGCTCTCAATGCATGTTCACGCTGAACGATCGGAATGTTTATGTGGGCGTTGTTTCATCCATCTGCGAGCCGAATGAGTCCGAAGGTATAGATCACGCCTTCAGTCTGATTCCGACCTGCAGCGGCTATCGCGACAAGGACACCTTGGAAATCATCCTCGATACTGAATACCCGGATGCGTCAGACGCTATTTCCATCATGCTGCTCCAGGAAGCGGTGGTATCAGCCACCCGCTTTGACCCTGCGACGTGGATGTCTTTCCAATCCCGCATACGGGCGAAACCCCAGCCTATCCGGAGCTATCGTCGTGAGTCGGCACGCAGGAAAAAGACGCCAGGTGCCTGCGCCTGAGGTCCTCCCGCCAAACAGTAAACCTTCCAGCCATTCCCACATCTACCCGCCGGTTTCAGTGCACACAAAAACGCAACACTGAACTGCATCGATTGTGATGGCCGCTTCACACCGGGGTTTATATAGTCGTTCCTACTGCAACCCGCCATGAGCCAGCCGGCCCATCACAAGGAAGCGTTCGATGACTGACCTGCATACCCTTACGGCCGCCGAACTGCTGGCGCAATTTGCCAGCCGGCAACTCGCGCCCATCGACTACTACGACCAACTCCTGGCCCACATCGACCGCTGGGAGCCGCAGATCAACGCGCTCTATGCCTTCGACCCGCAACAGGTGCGTCAGCAGGCCCAGGCCTCCACCGAACGCTGGAACAAGGGCCAACCCAACGGCGCCCTTGATGGCGTACCGGTGACTCTCAAGGAATTGATCGCCACCGAAGGCGTGCCCATTCCCCTCGGCAGCGCGGCCACCCGCCTGACCCCGGCCCTCAGGGACGCACCGCCCGCAGCCCGCATGCGTGAAGCGGGCGCGATAATCCTGGCCAAGACCACCAACCCGGACTTCGGCATGCTGTCTTCCGGCCTGTCGAGCTTCCACGGCATCACCCGCAACCCGTGGAACACCGCCAACAACACCGGCGGTTCCAGCTCCGGTGCCGCCGCAGCGGCCGCCGCCGGTTACGGCCCGCTGCACGTGGGCACCGACATCGGTGGCTCGGTGCGCCTGCCCGCCGCCTGGTGCGGCCTGGTGGGATTCAAGCCGACCCTGGGCCGCATCCCCATCGACCCGTACTACACCGGCCGCGCCGCCGGGCCCATGACCCGCACCGTCGATGATTGCGTGCTGTTGATGCAACACCTGGCCCGCCCCGATGCCCGCGATGCCACCAGCCTTCCGCCGCTCACCACCCAGTGGAGTAACCAGCCGCTGTCAGTCAGGGGCCTGCGCGTCGGCCTGATGCTTGAACCCGGCGCAGGCATGCAGCCTGAGGGCTTCGTGTGTGAAGCCGTGGAGCAAGCCGCGCGGCTGTTCGAAGCCCACGGCGCCAAGGTCACACTGATCCCGCCAATCATGGACCGCGCACAACTCGATGGCCTCGACCATTTCTGGCGCGCCCGCCAGTGGGGCGATTTGTCGGCCCTGAGCAGCGAGCAGTTCGACAAGGTCTTGCCGTACATCCGCGACTGGGCCGCGCCGGGCGCCGAGATCAGCGGCGTACAAGCCGTAAAGGGTTTCAACCAGACCTTTGAAATGCGCCGCCGCGCCGCGCAGGTGTTCACCGAACTCGACCTGGTGCTGTCCCCCACCAACCAGGTCAATGCGTTCCCGGCCGAGTGGCCATCACCGAGCAACAACCCGCAACTGCCGTTCGAACACATCGTGTTCACGGTGCCGTGGAACATGGGCGAGCAACCGGCGTTGTCGATCAACTGCGGTTTCGCCGCCGATGGCATGCCCATCGGCCTGCAGATGATCGCCCCGCGTTTTGCCGATCAATGGCTGCTGCAAATCGCTAAAACCTACGAGAGCTGGCGTGGCGCAATCCACCACTGGCCGAATCCTTCCTGACTTTTGACGCTGTAAGAACTGCCCACCCACACGCCAGCTCCGGGCCCTCTTGGCCTGGAGCTCGGACGACCTATAACTAAAATCGAGGGGCTGGTATGCACACTGAGCAATTGACACGATCCGATCCTGATCACGCACCCGAAACACCGTCCCCGGACGCCGGCAAAAAGAGCATCTTCGCCGTGGTCCTGGGCAACGCCGTGGAGTTTTTCGACTTTGGTGTGTACGCAACCTTTGCGGTGATGATCGGCCACACGTTCTTCCCGTCCGACAGCGCTTTCGTCAGCCTGATGCTGTCGGTCACGGCGTTCGGTATCGGCTTTATCGTCCGGCCCCTGGGCGCAGTACTGATCGGCGCCTACGCCGACCGCGTCGGGCGCAAACCGGCGATGCTGTTGACCCTGGTGATGATGGCCGTGGGCACCGGCAGCATCGCGATATTGCCCGGTTACGAGACCATCGGTATCGCGGCGCCGATCCTGCTGGTGCTCACCCGCATGATCCAGGGCCTGGCCTGGGGCGGTGAAGCCGGCCCCGCCACCACCTACATCCTCGAAGCGGCGCCACCCCACAAACGCGGGACCTACGCCTGCTGGCAAGTAGTCGCCCAGGGCGTCGCAGCCATGGTGGCCGGGCTGGTAGGGTTCACCCTGACCAAGGTCATGTCCCCGGAAGACCTCAACAGCTGGGGCTGGCGCGTGCCGTTCGTGTTCGGCCTGCTGGTGTTGCCGATCGGCATCTACATCCGCCGCAACCTCGCCGAAACCTTCCACGGCCACGGCGAGCAGACCAGCACCGGCGACCTGGTACGGGAAGTCTGCGGCAAGCACCGGCGCGCACTGGTGCTGGGGTTGCTGATCCTTTCCGGCAGCACCATCACCCAGTACTTCCTCAACTACATGACCACCTTCGCCCTCACCGAACTGAAGCTGCCCACCAGCATCTCGATGCTCTCGACCCTGGTGGCCGGCGCAGCGATGGCCGTGTGCGCGGTGGCCGGCGGCATGCTCTGCGACCGCTTCGGGCGCCGTACGATCCTGATGACACCGCGGGTGGTGTTGCTGTTGATTTTGTTCCCGGCCCTGCAACTGATGACCGAGCACCCAAGCCCGGCGACCTTCCTGCTGACCCTGGCGGTACTCTCGGGCCTGCACGGCATGAGTGGCGCGGCGCTGATCGTGTTGCTGGTGGAAAGCTTCCCGAAATCCGTGCGCTCCACCGGTTTCTCCATCGTCTACGCCTTCGGTGTGGCGGCGTTTGGCGGCACCGCGCAGATCATCATCACCTGGCTGATCGGCACCACCGGCGATCCGATGTCGCCGGTCTGGTACCTGCTGATCGCCAACCTGGTGTGCCTCACCGCCGCCTGGTTCGCCAAGGAAACCCGTCCGCCGCTGCCCGGCAGCCCGGCCCGCGAAACCCGGCTCACAGAAGCTTCGGTTCGCTGAATACCTTTTCCCACTGTCCCGCGTCTTTTCGCCACCGACCGGCAGCACCTGAAGGCCTGCCGGGACGGTCGCCTTACGTCTGATTTGTATGGGGATTTACCATGTATCCACGTCTTTTGCTGGCCGTCACCCTGGCGTCCAGCACCCAGGCTTTCGCCCAGGAAAACGCCCAGGCCAGCGCACCGGGCTTCCTCGAAGGCAGCACCCTGGACCTGAACCTGCGTCACTACTATTCCAACCAGCACACCCAACGCACCACCCACTTGAGCATCAAGAAAGCCGGCGGCGTCGAGCCCACGCGTGTACGGGAAACCTGGGTGCAGACCAGCATGCTCAAGTACAGCTCCGGCTACACCCAGGGCCTGATTGGCGTGGGTGTGGACGCGGGGATCTTCAGCGCGGTCAACCTGGAACGCGGCCACGGCAAGGTGGCCAATGGCGGCGACCGGGTGCTGGTGGACGGCGACGGCGATGCGATTCCCACCTGGAGCCGCCTGGGGGTGGGCGACGTGCGTTTTCGCCTGTCCAGCACCGAGATCAAGGCTGGCCGGCTGATGACCGACAATCCGATCCTGCGTTACAAGGACAACCGCGCCCTGCCCTCCAGCTTCCAGGGCGTGGGCTTGTTCAGCAACGAATTCGACTGGCTGTCGGTGCAGGGCGGCAGCTTCGAGCGGGCGATTCCACGCACCGGCACCGGCGCCGAAAAGCTCACCACCACCTTCGGCAACCGCGCCTACAGCGGCGCACGCATCAGCTACCTGGGAGCCACGGTAAAACCGGGTTACGGGCTGGAAGCCAGCCTCTACGCGTCGCGTTTCGAAGACATGTGGGACCAGACCTACGTCGGCCTGACCCACCGCATCGGTGACAAAAGCGACATCGCCTTGAAGACCGCCTTCAACTACTACCACACCAGCGACTCGGGCGACAAAAACCTCGGCTACATCGACAATAACGCCGCCAGCCTGGCCTTCACCGCCACGCACCTGGCCCACAGCCTGACCCTGGCCTGGCAGCAGGTATTCGGCAACGAATACTTCGACTACGTGTGGGAGTCCACCGGCAACTACATGGCCAACTCGCTGTACTCGGACTACAACGGCCCCAACGAAAAGTCCTGGCAGTTGCGCTACGACCTGGACTTCGCCGCCTACGGTGTGCCCGGCCTCACCGCCAGCCTGTGGCACGCCAAGGGTTGGGACATCGACGGCACCCATTACGATGGCGACCGCAACGGCCACAACACCGGCTACAACGTGCGCAGCCTGGATGGCGCCAAGCACAACGAAAACGGCTTGATGCTGGCCTATGTGATTCAGTCCGGAACACTCAAGAACACCGTACTGCGCACCATCGTCTACAACCATCGCGCCAGCGGCGGGCAGATTGACGGCAGCTACGATGAGTTCCGCCTCGTCGCCAATGTGCCGATCAACATCTTCTGAGGCTCAGGCTCAGTTCAGCGAACAACGCTGCATCGCCCCCGCCAGCATTTCCTGGCACTTGAGCACCGCCACCGAGCGGGGGCGGTTGCGGTACACGCAGAGGTCGATGCGGATGCGGCCGAGGTCTTCATCGGCGATCGGCACGGCGACCAGGCCGTCGCCCAGGTCCCGCACGTCTGCCTCGACCTGGGGCAAAATCAGCACCGCTGCCCGTTGCCGGGCCAGGCTCTTCTGCACTTCCAGGGAGCTGGTGGTGAACACCGGTTCGAGGGTGACGCCGCGTTTTTTTGCCGCCACTTCCAGGGCCTGGCGCACGCCGTAGGCCGAGTCGGGAATCGCCAGGGGCTGGCCTTGCAGTTCGCTCAATTCGATGCTGTCGCGCTGGGCGAAGGGGTGTTCGGCGCTGACCAGCACCCGGTGCCATAACTGGCAGTGGGCGGTGACTTCGACGTCGGCGCGCTCTTGCAGGTAGAACGCCAGGCCCAGGTCCGCCTCGCCGCTGCACAGGGCGTCGAGGGTGGCCGAGGCGCTGGCGATCACGATGTTGAAGGTGACCTTGGGGTGGGCGCGGTAGAAGGTGGCGAGCACCGGGGCGAGCACGGTGGAAACGATACTTTCTGACACATGGATGCTGATGTTACCGGCCACCTGGCTTTGGCGGCTGGCGATGACTTCGCGTACCTGGTCGAGGCCGCGCAGGGTTGAGGTGACTTGTTCGGCCAGGCATTCGCCCTCGGCGGTGAGGCGGATGCCGCGGGGGCCGCGCTCAATCAGGGCGGCGCCGAAGAAGTGTTCCAGGTGTTCGATCTGGCGGCTGACGGCGGTGGGGGTGACGTAAAGACGTTCGGCGGCCTTACGCAGGGAGGCGCAGCGGGCGACCTCGTGGAAATATCGCAAGGCGCGTAGTTGCATG
>NZ_JACAOM010000066.1:0-44593 GCF_013386245.1 Pseudomonas sp. 21615526
GGCCCTGGCGGGGCTGGTCGGGGCCTGGGGAGCGAGCGCGGCGATGCGCAGGATGCGGGCTGGCGCCCAGCTTGAATTGTTGCCGACCCGGTCGAGAATGCAGTAGGTCACTTCGAGGCGATGGTCGTCCCCAGCCTCGACAATGATGGCCGACGGCACCCACACCTGCACCGCCTTGCCCACATCGCCAGCCTGGATGCTCGGCAGGTCCAGGCGCACGTCACCCCAGCGCAGGGTGATCTCGTCATCGGTCGCCATGTTCAGGTACGGCTCGATGGTCAGGGGCACGCCACGGCGGATCTGGCTGCTGTTGACGCCATGGCGACGGATGGTCTCGGGCAGGCTGACGGCGGCCAGGTTCTGGTTTTCATCAAGGCTCAGTGCCGAGGGCATGCCGCCGGGGTAGTCGGTCTTGACCTGCACCCGGGTGATGGCCGAGCGCGCCGGGCCGTGGCCGACCTGCATGACCCGGTAATGAATCCGTGCCGGGCCATTTTGCACAAAGCTCTCCGGCACTCGCAGGCTGGTGGGCATGCCGATCTTGCCGGCGGTGATGCGCCGGGAGGCGGCAAAGCAGTTGTTCCAGAACAACTCGATCAGGTCGCCCTCGTCCATGCCGCAGTAAGGCGCGATGTCGACCTGCAGGTTTGTCGCAGCGAGGGCATTGATGCCTTCTCGATGGGCCTGGGGCAAGGTCGGGGCAGTGAGCAGCGCCTGGGTGGAAATACGCTTCATAAATAATCTCCTTGGTGCAGCCAGCAGCAATCGTTCCGGACATCAGGCGCGGGCAGGCGACGTAGTCCGAAAGAAACGATTTAATAAAAAACCAGAATGGATCCAATCCTCTGGGGGTTAGATAAGAGGCTTGGTTAGTTGGCGTCAAGAGGCTGGGCGGGGCAAACAGGGGGTTATGGAATATTCAGAAGGGTCTTACTGGGAGGGCGCTGCAAGTGCGTGCTTCAGGGGGACTTTTACCCAATGAATAAAGGGTGTTTCCCCAAAAACACTAAAGAGGCGAGTTGCCTTTCGGCAACTCTATAAAGCGAAGCTTCTTACAATGAATCGGCGCAAGTTAGTTGTTGATGAACTTGCTGAGAAACTGCCGGGTACGTTCTTCTTTCGGGTTGGCAAACAGCGCCTTGGCTTCGCCTTGTTCAACAATGACGCCCTTGTCGAAGAAGATCACCCGGTTGGCCACATCCCGGGCGAAACTCATTTCGTGGGTCACGATGACCATGGTGCGGTTTTCTTCCGCGAGGCTGCGAATGGTCGCCAGTACTTCGCCTACCAGCTCCGGGTCCAGGGCCGAAGTCGGCTCATCGAACAGGATCACCTCCGGCTCCATCGCCAGGGCCCGGGCAATGGCCACCCGTTGCTGCTGCCCACCGGAGAGGCGGCGTGGGTAGGCGTCTTCCTTGCCTGCCAGGCCGACCCGGGCCAATAGCTTGCGGCCCAGGGCATCTGCGGCGGCCCGGGGCATCTTCTTGACCACGATCGGGCCTTCGATGACGTTCTCCAGGGCCGTGCGGTGCGGGAACAGGTTGAAGTTCTGGAACACAAAACCCACGTGCTGGCGCAGGCGCCGCACCAGGCTTTGCTGTTGGTTGAGCGGGCGGCTGCTGTCGATCTCGATGTCACCGACCTTGATTCGGCCACTGGTGGGTTCTTCGAGGAAATTCAGGCAGCGCAGCAAGGTGGTCTTGCCGGAACCGCTGGGGCCGATGATGGCGACGACTTCGCCTTCCTTGACCTCAAGGTCGATCCCGTTAAGCACCACCTGACCCTTGAATTGTTTGGTCAGTTTTTCAACCACGATCATGCTTCAAGACTCCAGGTCATGCCGGTTGACTCGTGCTTCCAGGCGGTTTTGCACGTGCGCCAGGACGCTGGCAAGAATCCAGTAGATCAAGGCGGCGGACAGATACATGGTGAAAATTTCGAAGGTACGGGCCGAGACCAATTGCGCCTGGCGGAACAGCTCCGGCACCTGGATGGTGGCGGCCAGGGCAGTGTCCTTGACCAGGGAAATAAAGCTGTTGCCCAGCGGCGGCAAGGCCGTGCGCATGGCCTGCGGCAGGATGGCCCGGCGCAGGGTCTGCGCACGGGTCATGCCGATACTGGCCGCAGCTTCCCACTGGCCGCGCTCGATGGAACCGATGGCGGCACGCAGGATTTCACAGGCATAAGCAGCCATGTTCAGCGAGAAGCCGATCATGGCCGCCGGGATCGGATCCAGCTCGATGCCCACTTGCGGCAAGCCGTAGTAGATCAGGAACAGCTGTACCAGCAAGGGCGTGCCGCGAAAGAACGACACGTAGACGCGGGCGGTCCAGCTCAACAGCTTGAAGCGCGACAGGCGCATCAAGGCCAGGCCGAAGCCCAGCAGCAAGCCGAAAAACATCCCGCCGAGGCTAAGGATGACCGTGAAGTACGCGCCCTTGAGCAGAAAGGGCGCGGAGTCCAGCGCGAGTTGGAAACCTGCTTCCATTATTGAGTAACGTCAGCGTTGAAGTACTTCTCGGACAGCTTCTTCAAGGTACCGTCGGCGCGCAGTTCGTCCAGAGCCTTGTTCACGGCGGCCAGCAGTTCAGGCTCGCCTTTGCGCAGGGCAATACCGGCTTCCTGACGGGAGAACGCAGCACCTGCAGCGGCGGTGTCCTTGGCTTTCTTGGCGTATTCCAGCGCGGCGAGGCGGTCGATCAGGATGGCGTCGACACGGCCGATGCGCAGGTCCTGGAACTTGGTTGGGTCATCGTTGTAGGTTTTGACGATGGCTTTCGGTTGGTTTTCCTTGAGCCATTGTTCGTAGTTGGTGCCCAGGCCCACACCGATTTTCTTGCCGGCCAGGTCGTCGGCGGTCTTGATGGTGTCGACGTTCTTCGCCAGGGTCAGCGCCTGGATCCCGGAAACGGTGTAAGGCTTGGAGAAGTCATACTTTTCCTTGCGCGCATCGGAGATGGTCACCTGGTTGACGACCGCGTCCAGGCGCTTGGATTCCAGGGCGGCGAGGATGCCATCCCACGGCGTGGCTTGCAGCTTGACCTTGACGCCCAGCTTCTTGGCCAGCGCTTCAGACAACTCGACCTCGAAACCGCTGAGCTTGCCGCTTTCGTCGACGAAGCTGAACGGCGGGTAGGTGCCTTCCAGGCCAATCTTGATTTCGCCGGCTTTCTTGATGTTGTCCAACTGCTCGCCGGCAACTGCCTGACCGAGCCACCCGGCGCCAAGCGCCAGCCCCAATGTGCCAACCAGTAACGTGCGACGGAATACGGAAATAGTCATGAAGAGCCCCTGTGTTTTTTATGTTGAGCGATGCAGGTGACGCGGTAGTCGTATCCTGCCTTAAAAGCGCGGTGTGTGGGAGCCGGGCTTGCCCGCGATTGCATCAACTCGGTGTTTTGGATCTGCCCAGTCATGCGTATCGCCATCAAGCTCGCCTACGGCGCGACTATAAAGCCGGTTTTTAAGACTTGAAAATAATATAAAATCAGATTGATATTTCTTTATGGAATATCAAAAGCTCGAATCATAAGCAAACAACGCCGGTGCGCCACCCGTGTGCAGGAAGATGATCGGCCCCTCTTCAAAGCGCTGGCGTCCAATGCCATCCAGCAACCCGGCCATGGCCTTGCCCGTGTAGACCGGGTCCAGCAGCAGGCCTTCCTGGCTCGCTACCAGCTTGATCGCCGCCAGCGTGCCGGCACTCGGCTCGCCATAACGGGGGGCGAAGTACTCGTCCCACAGGATCACCTTGAACGCGTCCGGCAGCGGCACGCCGAGCAGTTCGGCGGTACGTTCGGCCAGGCCCTGCACCTTGGGGCGCTGGGCTTCGTCGGTACGGGACACCGTGATGCCAATCACTTGCAGGTCGGGCAGCACTTCGGCCAGCGCCAGGGCCAGGCCGCTGTGGGTGCCGGCGCTGCCGGAGGCCAGGACCACGGTGGAGAACGGGATGCCGCTGTCTTCAATCTGCCCGGCCAGTTCCAGCCCGGCGCGCACGTAACCCAGGGCGCCGAGGGCGTTGGAGCCGCCGATGGGCACCAGGTACGGCTTCTTGCCGTTGCTGCGCAGGCGGTCGGCGAGGGCGTTGAGCTGGTCGTCGACGTTGTCCAGGTTCTCCACCAACTCGACCTTGGCGTCGAACAGCTCCAGCAACAGGCGGTTGCCGTTGGCCAGGTAGTTGGGGTCTTCGGTGCCCGTCGGGTTTTCCAGCAGGGCAACGCAGCCCAGGCCCAGCTTGGCGGCCAGCGCAGCGGTCTGGCGTACATGGTTGGACTGGATCGCGCCGGCGGTCACCAGGGTATCGGCACCCTGGGCCAGCGCATCGGCGGCAAGGTATTCGAGTTTGCGCAGCTTGTTGCCGCCCATCGCCAGCGGCGTGGTGTCGTCGCGTTTGACGTAGACGTCACGCCCCAGCCAGGCCGACAGCCGCTCGAGTTTTTCCAGGGCGGTGGCGCCGCCCAGCAGTTCCAGACGGTTAAAGCGGTCGAGCTGTTGTTTGATCATGGCTACGCACGGGTGGTCAGAGATGCTGGGACTATAGGCAGGCACTTTTGCGTCGGCAACCGCCAATCGCTTATGTCGACGGGTTATTAGCATTGCACTATTGGTTCTTAAGGACGCTCAGGTTCCTTGCCGTAAAGTGATGGGCATTTCGTCAGGAGTGAAGACCGTGAGTGAGCGTTCCAGTCATTGGCAATTACAGACCATCGTCAGCCAGCTGCGCAGCGCCCGGGACCAGTGGCGCACCCGCAACGGCCGGGTCAGCGGCGAGCAGGGCGGGCGCGAGCTGCCTTCACGGGAAGCCGTGGCGCAGATTCTCGAGGCGTTGTGTGGTGCGCTGTTCCCCATGCGTCTGGGGCCGGTGGACCTGCGTGAAGAAAGTGAAGACTTCTACGTCGGCCATACCCTGGATGTGGCGCTGAACGCGTTGCTCGCCCAGGCGCGCCTGGAGCTGCGGTATGCCGCGCGCCAAGGCGGCCAGGATGACAGTGAGGTCGACGCCCATGCCATCCACCTGATCCAGGATTTCGCCCTGGCGTTGCCAGGCTTGCGCAGCCTGTTGGACACCGACGTGCTCGCCGCCTACCACGGCGACCCGGCGGCGCGCAGCGTGGATGAAGTGCTGTTGTGCTACCCGGGGATTTTGGCGGTGATTCACCATCGCCTGGCGCACCACTTGTATCGGGCGGGGTTGCCGTTGCTGGCGCGCATCAGCGCGGAAATCGCGCACTCGGCGACCGGGATTGATATCCACCCGGGCGCGCAGATCGGCCCGAGCTTCTTTATCGACCACGGGACGGGTGTGGTGATTGGCGAGACGGCGATCATCGGCGAGCGGGTGCGGATCTACCAGGCCGTGACATTGGGCGCCAAGCGTTTCCCGGCGGATGAGGATGGGCAATTGCAGAAAGGCCATCCGCGGCATCCGATTGTCGAGGATGACGTGGTGATCTACGCCGGGGCGACGATCCTGGGGCGGATCACGATCGGCAAGGGCTCGACCATTGGCGGCAATGTGTGGCTGACGCGCAGTGTGCCGGCGGGGGCGAACCTGACCCAGGCGAATCTGCAGCATGATGATGGGACGCAGAAATAGAGCAGCGCCCTCTCTAACGATCACACAGATCCAATGTGGGAGCGGGCTTGCTCGCGAATGCGGTGTATCAGTCGCCAGAAGTGTTGGCTGACACGCCGCATTCGCGAGCAAGCCCGCTCCCACATTTTGTCTGCATTCCAAATTTGAGCCGCACTACTCAAATTCGAGCCGTATTTCACTCAGCAATCGCTGAACGTTTCGTCATCCCCATACGTCATACCTTTCCTTGAGCTAGTGTAGGAAACACCTACCACTCGGCCCTGCGATTAGTCCTCAAACCCCTATCCATGTTTAACTTGACTGTTCGTTCAAGTTAAATCGGTGGTTCGCTGCCCGCTCACAACAGGAGGCTTACCTTTGCTGAGTCCGTTTTTTACAGCCACATCCCATACCCTTGAGGTGCGCCCTACATGAGTGCATCGTCCACACCTTCCAGCGGTCTGGTCCGCATGAACCCGCCGGTGTTTTACTTCGCCGCGAGCTTCATCCTGCTGTTCGGCCTGACCGTCATCGCGATTCCAGAACAAGCCGGCGCCTGGCTGCTGGCCGCACAAAACTGGGCGGCCAACACGGTCGGCTGGTACTACATGCTGGCGATGACCCTGTATCTGGTCTTCGTGGTGGTCACCGCGTTATCGGGCTACGGCAAGATCAAACTCGGTGCCGACCACGACGAGCCCGAATTCAGTTACCTGTCCTGGGCCGGCATGCTGTTCGCCGCCGGGATCAGCATCACGCTGTTTTTCTTCTGCGTGTCCGAACCCCTGACTCACCTGGTGCAACCGCCCCAGGGCGAGGCCCTGAACGGTGACGCGGCGCGCCAGGCCATGCAGATCCTGTTTCTGCACTGGGGCCTGCATGGCTGGGGCGTGTTCGCCTTCGTCGGCATGGCCCTGGCGTACTTCGCCTACCGGCATAACCTGCCGCTGGCGTTGCGCTCGGCGCTGTACCCGCTGATCGGCAAGCGCATCAACGGCCCCATCGGTTATGCGGTGGACGGCTTCGGCATCATCGCCACGGTGTTCGGCCTCGGCGCCGACATGGGCTTTGGCGTGTTGCACCTCAACTCCGGGCTCGATTACCTGTTCGGCGTGGCCCACACCCAGTGGATCCAGGTCGGCCTCATCACCTTGATGATGGGCGCGGCGATCCTGGTGGCGGTCTCCGGTGTCGATAAAGGCGTGCGGGTGATGTCCGACATCAACATGCTGCTGGCCTGCGCGCTGCTGCTGTTCGTGTTGTTCGCCGGCCCTACCCAACACTTGCTCAACACCCTGATCCAGAACATCGGCGACTACCTCGGCGCCTTGCCGACCAAGAGTTTCGACCTCTACGCCTACGACAAACCGAGCGACTGGCTGGGCGGCTGGACCGTGTTCTATTGGGCCTGGTGGATCGCATGGTCGCCGTTCGTGGGCCTGTTTATCGCGCGCATTTCCCGCGGTCGTACCATCCGTGAATTCGTGTTCGGCGTGCTGTTGATCCCGCTGGGCTTCACCCTGGCGTGGATGTCGATCTTCGGCAACAGCGCCATCGACCAGGTGCTCAACCACGGCCTTACGGCGCTGGGACAGTCGGCCATTGATGACCCGTCGATGAGCCTCTACCTGCTGCTGGAAACCTACCCGTGGAGCAAGACCGTTATCGCGGTCACGGTGTTTATCAGCTTCGTGTTCTTCGTCACCTCGGCCGACTCCGGCACGGTGGTGCTCTCGACCTTGTCGGCCAAAGGCGGCAACGCCGATGAAGACGGGCCGAAGTGGCTGCGGGTGTTCTGGGGCGCGATGACCGCGTTGGTGACCAGCGCGCTGCTGTTTGCCGGCAGCATCGACTCGCTCAAGTCGGCCGTGGTCCTGACCTCGCTACCGTTCTCGATGATCCTGCTGCTGATGATGTGGGGGCTGCACAAGGCGTTCTACCTTGAGTCGCAGAAGCAGATTGCGCAGATGCATTCCCTCGCGCCGGTATCGGGCTCACGCAAGGGCACGGGCGGTTGGCGCCAGCGCCTGAGCCAGGCGGTGCATTTCCCGTCACGGGATGAGGTGTACCGTTTCCTCGAGACCACAGTGCGCCCGGCCATCGAAGAAGTGACGGCGGTGTTTGTCGAAAAAGGCCTCAACGTGGTCACCCAGCCTGACCCGGCCAATGACAGCGTCAGCCTGGAGATCGGCCACGGCGAGCAGCACCCGTTTGTGTATCAGGTGCAGATGCGCGGCTATTTCACCCCGTCATTCGCACGGGGCGGCATGGGTTCCAAGCAGCTCAACAACCGCCGCTACTACCGGGCGGAAGTGCACTTGAGCGAGGGCAGTCAGGACTACGACTTGGTGGGCTACACCAAGGAGCAGATCATCAACGACATCCTCGACCAGTACGAACGGCACATGCAGTTCCTGCACCTGGTTCGTTAAGGCTCAGGCCCTGATAAACAGGGCCAGTGCCACCAACGGCGCACCGAATACCCCGCTGCCGATCACCAGCTCCGAGACCAGGGGCTGGCCGGCAGTGACCACACCTACCGCGCCGTTCACCACCGACACCACCAGCCAGATCCCGACAAAGCTGTAGGCCAGAATGTGCCGGCTGACGCCCAGCTTTTGGCCGATGAACAGCATCAGCGCGAGGAGGATCAGGCCGGCGGTGATGACGAGGGCGGTGTGCATATCTGAAGTCTCCTGATACCCGCTGATTTTCCATGGACAGCAAACCTGTGGCGAGGGAGCTTGCTCCCGCTGGGCTGCGCAGCGGCCCCAAAAAAGATGGGAGCGCTGCGCACTCCAGCGGGAGCAAGCTCCCTCGCCACAATAGTAGTTTGCCGTTGAACGAGCGTTTGCCGGCCTTCAGACCAAACCACCATTGGCCCGCAGGATTTGCCCGTTCACCCAACCACCGGCCGGGCTCACCAGGAACGCCACCACGCGGGCGATATCTTCCGGTTGGCCCAGGCGTTCCAGCGGTGCCATCTTGGCCAGGCCCTGGATCTGCTCTTCGCTTTTGCCATGCAGGAACAGTTCGGTCGCCACCGGGCCCGGGGCAACGGCGTTGACGGTGATGCGCCGGCCGCGCATTTCCTTGGCGAACACCTGGGTCAGGGATTCCACCGCCGCCTTGCTGGCGATGTACACCGCATAACCGGGGAAGTTGAGGCCGACGGTGCTGCTGGAGAAATTGACGATGCGCCCGCCGTCGTTCAGGCGGGTGGCGGCTTCACGCAGGGCGTTGAAGGTGCCGCGGGTATGGATGTCGAAGTTCTGGTTGTAGAGCTCATCGCTGTGTTGGGCCAGCGGCAGCACCTTGAGAATCCCGGCGTTGTTGATCAGCACATCAACCTTGCCCAGCTGGGCTTCGGTCTCGTCGAACAGGCGCTTGACGTCGGCGGCGCTGGCCACGTCGCCCTGGATCGCTATGGCTTGGTGGCCGGCCTGGCGCAACTCCACTACCAGCCTTGACGCTTCGGTGGCGCTGTTGGCGTAGTTGATGGCGACGGCATAACCGTCGGCAGCCAGTTGTCTGGCAACCACGGCGCCGATGCCGCGTGAGGCGCCGGTAACGATAGCAACTTGGGTAGTCATGATCTGGTTTCCTTGGGGGAGTGGTTGGGTGTGGAAGCAGATTCACATGTTTACCCAGGCCGATAAATGCGCCAGAGTTGCCTTGACTGTTCAAGAATCGCCAACAATGGAGACGCGCCGTGGACCAGGTCAAAGCGATGAAAGTGTTCGTGAGGATTTACGAACGCAGCAGCTTCACGCTGGCGGCCGATGACCTGAACCTGCCGCGCGCCACCCTGACCCACACCCTCAACCAGTTCGAGGCCTGGCTGGGCACGCGGTTGCTTGAGCGCAGTACCCGCCGCGTCCGCCCCACGCTGGATGGCGAGGCCTATTACCTGCGCTGTGTGCAACTGCTGGCGGAGCTGGAAGAGGCGGAACTGGCCTTCCGTTCGGTGGCCCCCAAGGGCCGCCTGCGGGTGGATTTGCACGGCACCCTGGCCAAGTACTTCGTGATTCCGGCGCTGCCGCAATTCATGGCGCGCTACCCGGAAATCGAGCTGTCCATCAGCGAGGCGGACCGCTTCGTCGACCTGATCGCCGAAGGCGTGGATTGTGTGCTGCGGGCGGGCACCCTGGGGGATTCGGCGTTGATCGGTCGCCGGGTTGCGACGCTGCGCCAGGTGACCTGCGCGAGCCCGGCCTACCTGCGCAAATACGGCGAGCCGAAGCGCCTCGCCGACCTGGGCGAGCACCGTGCGGTGAACTATGTTTCACGCACCACCGCGAAGCTGTTCCCCTTCGAATTCATGGTCGACGGCGAGGTGCAGGAAGTGACGATCGAGGGGGCGCTGTCGGTGTTCGGCGCAGAGATTTATGCCGCCAGCGCAGTCGCCGGACTGGGCATTATCCAGTGCCCGCACTACCGCATCGCCGAGCTGATCAACCAAGGCGTGATGCAGGAAATCCTCATTGATACACCACCGCCGCCCATGCCGGTTTCGGTGCTCTACCCGCAAAACCGACACATGTCGCCGAGGGTGCGAGTGTTCGTCGATTGGCTCGCCGAAATCTTCGCCACTGCCCGCTAACCCGCGTCTTTACTGGGTTTCTTAAATTTAATTTCATCCGGGTAAAGGGTGTTTTGACTCCGAACTGTCACATGGCCATCGCCTAATTGTGTGAAGCGTTTGACGCTTTCATTTCAGAACAGTGACGGAGACCGGTACCAATGAAGACGTTATTAAGCCCCATGGTGGGTGCCGCCATGGCGAGCTTTATGCTGTCCGCCCACGCCGATTTTATCGATGACAGCCACGCCGACGTGACCCTGCTCAACCGCTACCTCAACCAGCAGGGGCGGGATGTGGTGAACAGCAATAACAAGGCCCACAGCATCCGCGATTGGGGCCAGGGTTTTGAGTTCAACTTCAAGTCCGGCTACACCGATGGGCCGGTGGGCTTTGGCCTGGACCTGCAGGCGTTCTACGGTTTGAAACTGGACTCCGGCGGCGACCTCAATGACAAGGATCACCAGGGCCGCTACCCCGGCAGCATGTTCCCGCTGGATAACGGCAAGTCGGCCGACCAGTTCGGCGTGCTCAGCCCGACCTTCAAGATGCGCTTCGCCCAGGATGAATTGCGCGTCGGTACGCTGTACGGCAACAACCCGGTGCTGGCCAACACCGACGGCCGCCTGTACCAGCAGACCAACACCGGCGTGCAGTTGGTTTCCAAGGACTTGACCGACTTCACCTTTACCGCCGGTGACATCCTCAAGACCAAGATCCGCAACGAAACCGGCGACCAGGGCATGATCACCGCCGGCGGCACCAAAGAGAGCGATCGCTTCCTCTACGGCGGCGCGGACTACAAAGGTTTGCCGGACACCACCGTCAGCCTGTGGTACTCCAACCTTGAGGATTACTACCAGCAGTTCTTCCTCGGTGCCAAGCGTCATGACGCCTTGCCTGTCGGCGCGATCGACACCGACGTGCGCCTGTACCGCAGCCTGGGTGTGGGTGAAAACGCCGCGGGCGACAAAGACTATTCCGCTGCGGGTCTCTACGGCGATGGCACCTCCAAGGGCCGCATCAACCAGTCCACCGTCAGCCTGTTGGAAAGCTACAGCCTGGACGGCCATACCGTCGGCCTGGGCATCCAGAAAAACAGCGGCGACAGCGACTTCCCGTACCTGGATTCCGGCCTGAACAGCGGTGCCAGCAACCAGGGCCCGGGCTCGGGCGCCGACACCCCGGCACTCACCAACATGCAACTGAACAAATTCCAGCATGCCGGCGAGCGCACCTGGCTGGCGCAGTACAAATATGACTTCGGCAAACTCGGCCTTAACGGCCTGACCTTCGCCACGTCCTACGCACACGGCGATGACATCCGCACCACCCAAGGCACTACCAGTGAATGGGAACGTAACGTCACCGTGGCTTACCAGGTGCCCACCGGCACCCTCAAAGGCCTCGGCGTAACCTGGCGAAATGCCCACGCCAGCCCGGATATCACCGGTGCCACGGTGCAAGATGAAAACCGCTTCTATGTAAGCTACGTCGTTCCACTCTGGTAGGACTTTGCTGTAAAAGGGATAGGCAGACTTAAGCGATTCAGCTGCTTAAAAGGCCCGGGAATATGCTTATTCCCGGGCCTTATTTGCCCCAAGTCCAAGAGAGGATTCGATGACTTACATTGCTGCCGAAAACCGCTATGAATCTATTCCTTACCGCCGCGTAGGTCGCAGCGGACTGGTGCTGCCGGCACTGTCCCTGGGGCTGTGGCACAACTTTGGCGACAGCACCCCGATCGATACCCAGCGCGCCTTGCTGCGCACCGCGTTCGACCTGGGTATCAACCACTTCGACCTGGCCAACAACTACGGCCCTCCATACGGCAGCGCCGAGATCAACTTCGGTCGTTTGCTGCGGGAAGACTTCAAGCATTACCGCGATGAACTGATCATCTCCAGCAAGGCGGGCTGGGACATGTGGCCGGGCCCTTATGGCCAGGGCGGCGGTTCGCGCAAGTACGTGCTGGCGAGCCTCGACCAGAGCCTGCAACGCCTGGGCGTCGACTACGTGGACATCTTCTACTCCCACCGTTTTGATGCCGACACCCCGCTGGAAGAAACCGCCAGCGCACTGGCCACCGCCGTGCAACAGGGCAAGGCGTTGTACATCGGGATCTCGTCCTACTCCGGCGTGAAAACCCGGGAAATTGCGGCGCTGCTCCAGGAGTGGAAAGTCCCGCTGCTGATCCACCAGCCGGCCTACAACCTGCTCAACCGCTGGGTGGAAAAAGACCTGCTGGACGTCACCGAAGAACTCGGTGCCGGGGTGATCGCGTTCACGCCATTGGCCCAGGGCCTGCTGACCGACAAATACCTCAACGGCGTACCGGCGGATGCGCGGGTCAATCGCCCGGGGGGTGGTTCGTTGCAGGCCAAGCACTTGTCCGAGGCCAACATCGCCCACGCCCGCGCGCTGAATGAAATTGCCAAGCGCCGTGGCCAGAGCCTGGCGCAGATGGCGTTGGCGTGGACGTTGCGTGATCCACGGGTCACCAGCGCCCTGATCGGCGCGAGCCGGCCGGAGCAGATCATTGAAAACGTCGGTGCGTTGCAGAACCTGAGCTTCAGTGCGCAGGAGCTGGCGGAGATTGACCGATTTGCCCAGGAAGGCGGGATTAACTTGTGGGAGAAGCCGTCTACGGCTGAATAAGCGGTAGAGCCCGATTCCGGCATCAACCTCTACCCAATGTGGGAGCGGGCTNNTCAGTCACTGGATATGTCGACTGATTCACCGCTTTCGCGAGCAAGCCCGCTCCCACATTTGATTTGTGGAGTGCCTGCTAGAACGGCACATCTCCAAGAATCGTCGCCCGATGCATCACCCGCCGTTGCGGCCGGTAATCATCCACCGCGTAATGCTGGGTCACGCGGTTATCCCAGAACGCCACGTCATTTTCCTGCCAACGCCAGCGAATGGTGAATTCCGGCCGTGTTGCATGGGCAAACAGCAGCTTCAACACCACGTCGCTTTCCGCCGGCTCCAGTTCGTTGATCTTGCTGGTGAACCCCTCGCTGACGAACAGCGATTTACGCCCGCTCACCGGGTGCGTACGAATCACCGGGTGAGACAGCGGTGGGTTCTTGCGCCGGGCTTCTTCCCAGCGCGCCAAATCTTCCGGCGTGTTGCCGTAACGCTCCAGCGGGAAGGAGCGGGTGAAGTCATGGGTTGCCGTCAAACCGTCCAACAGCTTCTTGAACGGCTCGGACAACGCCTCATACGCGGCAATCCCGCTGGCCCACAACGTATCGCCACCAAACTCCGGCAGCAGCTTGGCGCTCAGTACCGCACCGAGGGCCGGGGTGGGCAGGAAGGTCACATCGGTGTGCCAGATGGCGTTGTCGCGCACGTCGGTCACGGCGGTGTCGAGGATCAGCACTTCAGGCTGCTCCGGCACGTTGGGGTAGATCGGGTGAATGTGCAGGTCGCCGAAATTCGCCGCGAACCGCGCCTGTTGCTGCGGGTTGATCGGCTGGTTGCGGAAGAACAGCACCGAATGCTTGAGCAGCGCCTGTTCGATGGCGTCGCGGTCTTCAATGTTCAACGGTTGGGTGATGTCGACGCCACTGATCTGGGCGCCAAGGGCGGTGCTGAGAGGTGTTACGGTCAGGCTGCTCATGGGATTCTCGTCGAAAATTTTTCAGTGTGCCTGGCCATGCCACGGCACCAATTTGCGCTGCAGGGCACGCAAGCCCATTTCCATGGCGAAGGCGATCAGCGCGATCACCAGAATCCCCAGCAGCACCACGTCGGTGACCAGGAATTGCGCGGCGGACTGCACCATGAAGCCCAGGCCGCTGGTGGCCGCGATCAATTCTGCGGCTACCAGGGTCGACCAACCCACGCCCAGGCCAATTCGCACGCCGGTGAGGATGTCGGGCACGGCGCTCGGCAGGATCACATGGCGAATCAGTTGTGCCCGGGTAGCGCCCAACGACTGCGCGGCGCGCAGTTTGGCCGGATCGACGGTACGTACGCCGGTGGCGGTCGCGATGGCAATCGGCGCGAAAATCGCCAGGTAGATCAGCAGTACTTTGGACAGCTCGCCGATGCCGCACCAGATCACGATCAGCGGCAGGTAGGCCAGTGGTGGAATCGGCCGGTAGAACTCGATCAGCGGGTCGAGAATGCCCCGGGCGATGCGGTTGGAACCGATGGCAATCCCCACCGGCACAGCGGTCAGCACGGCAAAGCCGAGGCCCAGGCCGATGCGCTTGAGGCTCGCGCCCAGGTGCTGCCACAGGGTGGAATCCATGTAGCCGGTGGTCGCCAGCAGCCAGCCTTTTTGCAGCACGGCCGAAGGCGGTGGCAGGAACAGCGGCTCGATCAGCCCGCTGGCGGTCACGGCCCACCAGATGGCAACCAGGGTCACCAGGGTCAGCACGCTGATCCAGCGGGTGCTCAGGCTGCGGCGTACGGGCACGACGGGTTTGCTCGCCGGCTTGGTGGCCGTGGCCGGTAATTCGTAACTGCTCATGCGGACACCTGCCTTTGCGAGAACACCTTGCCCAGCACGTGTTCGCGGGTTTCGATAAAGCGCGGGTCGGACTTGATCGCGCGTGCCGACTCACCGGCGGCGTAGCGCTGGCCGAAGTCCAGGCTCAGGCGCTCGACGATCTGGCCGGGGTTGGGCGCCAGCAGAATCAAATCCGTGGCGAGGAACACCGCTTCTTCGATGTCGTGGGTAATCAGGAATACCGGTTTGGCCGTGCGCCGCCAGACTTGCAGCAACAGCTCCTGCATCTGTTCGCGGGTGAAGGCATCAAGGGCGCCGAAGGGTTCGTCCATCAGCAGTACGCGGGGGTCGGCAGCCAATGCACGGGCCAGTCCGACACGTTGCTTCTGGCCACCGGAGAGTTGCCAGATACGGCGGCTGTCGAAACCGGCGAGGTCCACCAGGGCGAGCATTTCCCGGGCGCGGATTTCCCGCTGGTCCTTGGGCACGCCTGCCAACTCCAGGCCGAAGCCGACGTTGGCCAGCACGTCCTGCCAGGGCAGCAGGGCGTCGTCCTGGAACACCACGCCGCGTTCGGCGCTCGGCCCCTTTACCGGCACACCGTCAAGGGTGATGCGCCCGGCGCTGGGTTCGACAAAGCCGGCAATCAGGTTCAACAGCGAAGTCTTGCCACTGCCGGAAGGGCCGAGGGCCACCAGCAATTGCTGGGGCCCAAGGCTCAGGGAAATATCTGCCAGTACTGGCTCCGGGCTGCCTGGGTACTGTGCGCTGATGCGCTCCAGTTGTAGCAAGGCCATCGCGGTTAACTCCTGGTATCAGTTAGTGATGAACTTCGGGCTGACGTACGGGGCGTAGTCCGGCAGTACGGCGTCGACCTTGCCTTGTTCCTTGAGGAACGCGGCGGTATCGGTGACAGCCTTGGTGGTCGGTGCGCCGAGCAGGGTGACCTGGTCAGCCGCCAGCGGGTAGACGTTGCCTTGCAGCAGCAGCGGAATGTCGCTGGCCTTGGCCCCGGAGAGCTTCACCAGTTTGTCGACGTTGCCTTTGTCAGCCAGCCAGGCTTGTGGGTCTTTGCGGTAAGCGGCATAGGCATCCAGGGTGACCTTGGCAAAAGCCGTGACGATTTCCGGGTGCTTCTCGGCGAAATCCTTGCGCACGATCCAGGCATCGAAGGTCGGCGCGCCGAACTTGGCCAGTTCGCCGGAGGTGATCAGCACCTTGCCGTTTTCCTTGGCTACGCCAAGCGCTGGGTCCCACACGTAGGTGGCGTCGATATCACCACGTTTCCAGGCGGCGATGATGGCCGGCGGGGCGAGGTTGAGGATGGTCACTTTGGACGGGTCGATGTTCCAGTGCTTCAACGCGGCCAGCAGGCTGTAGTGGCCGGTGGAAACGAATGGCACGGCGACTTTCTTGCCGATCAGGTCCTGCGGGCTGTTGATCCCGGAACCGTTGCGGGCCACCAGGGCCTCGGCCCCGCCGATCTGGGTGGCGATCAGGAAGGTTTCCACCGGAACCTTGCGGGTCACGGCAGCGGTCAGCGGGCTGGAGCCCAGGTAGCCGATCTGCACGTCGCCGGAGGCGATGGCGGCGATGATGTCGGCACCGTTGTCGAATTTGCGCCAGTCGATCTTGGCGTTGGTGGCTTTTTCGTAAGCGCCGTCGGCCTGGGCGACTTTCGCCGGGTCAACGGTGGTCTGGTAAGCGATGGTCACGTCGGCGGCCTGGGCAAACAGGCTGGCACCGGCCAGGGACAACGCCGCCAAGAGGCGAAGGGGGAAGTGCAGTTTCAAGGGGGAAGTCCTCATCAGGCGGCCGGAGGTCGGCGTGTGAGAAGACTAAATGATCTAAGAATCCGAAAATAAATAACATTTTCGAATTAGCTTATGAGGAGAAACTCGCGCGCCAGGCTAGAAGGCGCATAGGCCAAATGTGGGAGCGGGCTTGCTCGCGAAAGCGGTGAATCAGTCACCGAATACATCGACTGATACAACGCTTTCGCGAGCAAGCCCGCTCCCACAGGGGTCTGTGTCAGGCTTTTAGTTGCTGATGGCGAGGATGCTCGCCTGGTACGACCCGACAAACACGTCAAAATCACCCACTTCGTTCTGCTCAAGCTCCGCCTGCTGCGCCAGCGAACTGCGCGCCAGCTCCTCAAAACGTGCCTGTTCCTCTGCCTTCAACGGCTCGCTGCGGAAGTACTCCGCATGCACCTGGCTCTGATGCAGCGAGAACTGCGCAAAGCTCTCTTTACGCTCGCTCATCGCCGCCAGCACCTGGGCCGACGGGGTCAGGGACGAATCCTTGACCTTCGCCAGCTGCGCGTCCAGCGCCTGGCTGTGTTCATTGATGCCCAGGCTCTGGTCCAGCATCGCCGCCAGCGGAGCAATCTGCTCCAGCAGCTCTGCCGCCCATTCCTTCATGTCCACCGATTCGCCACGGCGCTGCAATTGCAGGCCCGGACGGCGGCCTTCCTTGACCACGCTGAGGAAGTTGGAGGTGGCGTTGCCGCACTCATTGTCGGCGAACAGCGGGCTGTCATTCAGCGCGCAATACAGCAGGAACGCATCGAGGAAGCGCGACTCTTGCAAGTCGATGCCCATCGGCAGGAACGGGTTGATGTCCAGGCAGCGCACTTCAATGTACTGGATGCCACGGGCCATCAGCGCCTGGATCGGCCGTTCGCCGGTGTAGGTCACGCGCTTGGGCCGGATGTTGGAGTAGTACTCGTTTTCGATCTGCAGGATGTTGGTGTTGAGCTGAACCCACTCACCGTCCTTATGGGTACCGACTTCGACGTACGGTGCGTAGGGCGTTGCCACAGCTTCGCGCAGGCTGTCGGTGTAGCTCGCCAGGTCGTTGTAGCACGG
The DNA here is from genome assembly GCF_013386245.1 of Pseudomonas sp. 21615526. Lineage (NCBI taxonomy): Bacteria > Pseudomonadati > Pseudomonadota > Gammaproteobacteria > Pseudomonadales > Pseudomonadaceae > Pseudomonas > Pseudomonas sp. 21615526. The sequence continues at coordinate 17,493 of NZ_JACAOM010000066.1, forward strand.
CGTCAGGCCGGCCTGGGCGTTGCTCTGGTAACCCAGGTCGCTCATGCGCAGGCTGGTGGCGTACGGCAGGTACAGGGTGTCGGCGTCCAGCACTTCGAGCTGGTGCGAACGACCGCGCAGGAAACCCGCGTCCAGGGCCGGCGAGGCGCCGAACAGGTACATCAGCAGCCAGCTGTAGCGGCGGAAGTTACGGATCAGCGCGATATAGGCCGTGGACTGGTAATCCCGGTCGGTGCCCACAAAGCCTTCGGCTTCCTTGAGCAACGGCCAGAGGTCTTCCGGCAGGGAAAAGTTGTAGTGGATCCCGGCGATGCACTGCATGGTCTTGCCGTACCGCAGGGCCAGGCCCTTGCGATACACGTACTTGAGCTGTCCGATGTTGGAGGTGCCGTAGTAGGCAATCGGAATATCTTCCTCGGCCGGCAACGGGCACGGCATCGATGGACTCCACAGGTACTCGCTGCCGAGCTTGCTGTAGGCAAAACGGTGGATCTTGTCGAGGCTGCTCAGGGTATCGGCCGGGTTGGGCAACGCCGGCGTGATGAACTCAAGCAGCGACTCGGAATAGTCGGTGGTGATCTGTTCGTGGGTCAGTGCAGCGCCCAGGGCCTCGGGATGCGGCGTTTGTGCCAGTCGGCCTTCACCGGTGACGCGCAGGCATTCGCGCTCGATGCCGTGCAGGCATTGCTCGAGCAAAGAGAGGTGTTCGTGCTTGCCGAGCAGGGCCAGGCGGCGGTTGAGAAGTTCGCTCAAGTTGGATTCCTTCACGCGTCAGTCGCCCCAATATGGGGGTGGTCAGGACGGTCTACAAGGGTGAAGTGGAAACTGGCGTTATCGCCTGGTTTTTGAGCCGGATTGACCCACTCTGAAAGAGCCGCCCTCGTCCCTGAATCTGGCTATCGCGCACGAGGAAAAGTTCGGCGCAACTTTCGAAGCGCCGAAATTAACTCAAATCGATGACAGGGAGCTATAGGACAGCGAAGGTGCCTTGTGCTTTTGCGACCAGTTTTTCGTCCTGGTACACGTCCGCCTCGACCACCAGCGTGCGCCGACCCGGGTGAATCACTCGGGCGGTGCACAGCACATCGCCGTCGGAAACGGCGCGGATGTAGTTGATCTTGCATTCGATGGTCGCGCTCTGCTGGTCGAAACCATGGGAGCTGGAACACGCCAGCCCCATGGCAATGTCCACCAGGCTGAAGATCGCCCCGCCATGGAGCTTGCCAGCGCGGTTGCGCAACTGCGGTTCCAGGGTCAAGGCCACCTCGGCAACACCGGTTTCCAGGCGCTGCAGGCGGCAGCCAATGAGTTCGCTGAAAGCGCTGTGGGTCAAGCCGGCTGGCAGTTCCATTAACGTTTCTTCAGTTGTTTGGCGTTGGCGAACAGCGAAGCCATGGCGTTGTTGGCCGGGGCTGGCGCAGCGGTTTCCTTGCGGGGGGCGGCGCCTTGGGACTGGCGTGGCGCCGAGCCCGGGCGTGCGCCGCGGGCACCGTCGATTTTCTCGCCCGGGGTGTCGCTCATGCGCATCGACAGGCCGACGCGTTTGCGCGGGATGTCGACTTCCATGACCTTGACCTTGACCACATCACCGGCTTTCACCGCTTCACGCGGGTCCTTGATGAACTTCTCCGAAAGCGCAGAGATGTGCACCAAACCGTCCTGATGCACGCCGATATCCACAAACGCGCCGAAGTTGGTCACGTTGGTCACCACGCCTTCGAGGATCATCCCCAGTTGCAGGTCCTTGAGGTCTTCGACGCCTTCCTGGAATTCGGCGGTCTTGAACTCGGGACGCGGGTCGCGGCCAGGTTTTTCCAGCTCTTGCAGGATGTCGGTGATGGTCGGCACGCCGAAGGTTTCGTCGGTGTACTTCTTCGGGTCCAGGCGCTTGAGGAACGCGGCGTCGCCGATCAGCGAGCGGATGTCGCGGTCGGTTTCAGCGGCGATGCGTTGTACCAGCGGGTAGGCTTCCGGGTGGACAGCCGAGGAATCCAGCGGGTTGTCACCGTTCATGACGCGCAGGAAGCCGGCGGCTTGCTCGAAGGTTTTTTCGCCAAGGCGTGCGACTTTTTTCAGCGCTGCACGGGTCTTGAACGCACCGTTTTCGTCGCGGTGGGTCACGATGTTCTGCGCCAGGGTGGCGTTGAGGCCGGAGATGCGGGCCAGTAGCGCAACCGAAGCGGTGTTTACGTCCACGCCCACGGCGTTCACGCAGTCTTCAACCACGGCGTCCAGGCCGCGAGCCAGTTTCAGCTGCGACACGTCGTGCTGGTACTGGCCGACGCCGATGGATTTCGGGTCGATCTTCACCAGCTCGGCCAGTGGGTCCTGCAGGCGGCGAGCAATGGACACGGCGCCACGGATCGACACGTCGAGGTCCGGGAATTCCTTGGAGGCCAATTCAGACGCGGAGTACACCGAAGCGCCGGCCTCGGAGACCATCACCTTGGTCATCTGCATGCCTGGATATTTTTTGATCAGCTCGGCGGCCAGCTTGTCGGTTTCGCGGCTGGCGGTACCATTACCGATGGCGATCAGGTCCACCGAGTGCTTGGCGCACAGGGCGGCCAGGATCGCGATGGTTTGGTCCCACTTGTTGTGCGGCACGTGGGGGTAAACCGTGGCATGGTCGAGCAGCTTGCCGGTGGCGTCGACCACGGCAACCTTGCAGCCGGTACGCAAGCCCGGGTCGAGGCCCAGGGTTGCGCGTGGGCCGGCGGGTGCGGCCAGCAGCAGGTCGTGCAGGTTGTGGGCGAATACGCTGATGGCTTCGGTTTCGGCGCCGTCGCGCAACTCGCCCAGCAGGTCGGTTTCCAGGTGGGTGTAGAGCTTGACCTTCCAGGTCCAGCGCACGACTTCACTGAGCCACTTGTCCGCAGGACGATTCTGATTCTGGATGCCGAACTGTTGACCGATCATGCCTTCGCACGGGTGCATGGTGCCTGGCAGCTCGTCGCCGACTTTCAGCGCGGAGCTCAGGATGCCTTCGTTGCGGCCGCGGAAAATCGCCAGTGCACGGTGGGACGGCATGCTTTTCAGCGGCTCGTCGTGTTCGAAATAATCGCGGAACTTGGCGCCTTCCTCTTCCTTGCCGGCGATCACGCGGGCACTCAGGGTGGCTTCCTGCTTCAGGTAGTTGCGCAGTTTTTCCAGCAGGTTGGCGTCTTCGGCGAAGCGCTCCATGAGGATGTACTTGGCGCCTTCGAGGGCGGCCTTGACGTCGGCCACGCCTTTTTCGGCATCGACAAAGCGTGCAGCTTCGGCTTCCGGGGCCAGGGACGGGTCGTTGAACAGACCGTCGGCCAGCTCGCCGAGGCCGGCTTCCAGGGCGATCTGGCCCTTGGTGCGGCGCTTCTGCTTGTACGGCAGGTACAAGTCTTCGAGGCGGGTCTTGGTGTCGGCGAGCTTGATGTCGCGTTCCAGCTGCGGGGTCAGCTTGCCTTGCTCTTCAATGCTGGCGAGGATGCTGATACGCCGTTCGTCGAGTTCTCGCAGGTAGCGCAGGCGCTCTTCCAGATGCCGCAACTGGATATCATCGAGGCTGCCGGTGACTTCTTTACGGTAACGGGCGATGAAGGGCACTGTGGAGCCTTCATCCAGTAGAGCGACGGCCGCTTCGACCTGTTGTGGGCGTACGCCGAGTTCCTCGGCGATGCGGCTGTTGATGCTGTCCATAAAACCACCTGAAATTCTGAAAGCAGGCTCGCAGGCCCGGAAAACAAGGCTCGTGAGGCTGGTTGAGCGGCCCGTCTGGCGCCGCTGCCTGGGTCAAGAGGCAGCCTATTGACCCTCGAAATCGAAAAAATCACTACAAGCGGGTGAAAAAATCCCCTGGCAGTAAACGGTAACGAACTGACGTTGCCCTGCACAAAGGCGCCGCATTATAACCAGCGTTCTGCCCTTGGGGGGATTGCCGCCAAGGTTGTAGGGCGCGGGTTCGCTGGCGGTAGAGGAAAAATCTGCTAACAATGCACACGGTGCGTATAACGGCAGCTACGCCATAATGCGCGCCGAGATAAGAGGAGCATCTAATGAGCAGCACTGCACAAACTGCTGAAGGCGAAAAAATTCTCATCGTTGATGACGATCCGGGGCTGAGCAGCCTGCTGGAGCGTTTCTTCAACTCCAAGGGCTACCGTGCCCGCGCGGTGCCAAACACCGAACAGATGGACCGCCTGTTGGGACGTGAAGTCTTCAACCTGGTGGTGCTGGACCTGATGCTGCCCGGCGAAGACGGCCTGACCGCCTGCAAACGCCTGCGCGGCGCCAACAATCAGATCCCGATCATCATGCTGACCGCCAAGGGCGATGAGCTGAGCCGCATCAAGGGCCTGGAACTGGGCGCCGACGATTACCTGGCCAAGCCGTTCAACCCGGACGAGCTGATGGCACGGGTCAAGGCCGTACTGCGTCGCCAGGCCGCCCCGGTACCGGGCGCTCCAGGCAGCGAAGACGAAAGCGTGACCTTCGGCGACTACGAGTTGTCGCTGGCCACCCGTGAGCTCAAGCGTGGCGATGAAGTGCACATGCTGACCACCGGCGAATTCGCCGTGCTCAAGGCACTGGTGATGAACGCTCGCCAGCCGCTGACCCGCGACAAGCTGATGAACCTGGCCCGTGGCCGCGAGTGGGACGCCCTCGAGCGCTCCATCGACGTACAGATCTCCCGTCTGCGCCGGATGATCGAGCCCGATCCATCCAAGCCGCGTTATATTCAGACGGTGTGGGGTGTGGGTTACGTGTTTGTGCCGGATGGCACTGCAACAAAGTGACCGATGATTTGCAGAGGCGGGCGTGCCGGTGATGACTCGATAAGAGTCAGCCGGTTGCCCGGCGTTTGCAATTCTGCGAGCTTGGCTCGCTCCTGCAAGGTGTTCAGCTGTCTTTTATGAAAACCCCGTTGTGGTTCCCGCAGAGTTTCTTCTCACGCACCCTTTGGCTGGTGCTCATCGTCGTACTGTTTTCCAAGGCCCTGACACTGGTTTATCTGTTGATGAACGAAGACGTGCTGGTGGACCGGCAGTACAGCCACGGTGTCGCGCTGACCTTGCGCGCCTATTGGGCCGCAGACCCCGAGAACCGCGAGAAGATCGCCAAGGCCGCTACCCTGGTCCGGGTCGCGGGCGCGGGCGTGCCCGAGGGCGAGCAACATTGGCCCTACAGCGAAATCTACCAGCGCCAGATGCAGGCCGAACTGGGTGACGACACCGAGGTGCGGCTGCGCATGCATGTGTCGCCGGCGCTGTGGGTGCGAGCGCCGAGCCTGGGGGAGGACTGGCTGAAAGTGCCGCTGTATCCGCATCCCTTGCGGGGGCAGAAGATCTGGAACGTGCTGGGCTGGTTCCTGGCGATTGGCTTACTTTCCACCGCGTCTGCCTGGATTTTCGTGCGCCAGCTCAACCAGCCGCTCAAGCGCCTGGTGTTTGCGGCACGCCAGCTGGGCCAGGGCCGCAGTGTGCGCCTGCCCATCAGCGATACGCCGAGTGAAATGACCGAGGTGTACAGCGCGTTCAACCAGATGGCCGAGGATGTCGAACAGGCGGGGCGCGAGCGCGAGCTGATGCTGGCGGGGGTGTCCCATGACCTGCGCACGCCGCTGACGCGTCTGCGGCTTTCCCTGGAACTGATGGGTAACCACACCGACCTTACCGACGACATGGTTCGAGACATCGAGGACATGGACGCGATTCTCGACCAGTTCCTGGCGTTTATCCGCGATGGCCGGGACGAGGTGGTGGAAGAGGTCGACCTGACGGACCTGGTTCGCGAGGTGGTTGCGCCTTACAACCAGAATGGCGAGCAGGTGCGCATGCGCCTGGAGCCGATCCAGCCGTTCGCGTTGCGTCGGGTTTCGATGAAGCGCCTGCTGAATAACCTGATTGGTAACGCGCTGCATCACGCCGGTTCCGATGTGGAAGTAGCAGCCTACGTTTCCGGGGATACCAGCGCGCCTTACGTGGTTCTGAGTGTCATGGACCGTGGGGCCGGCATCGATCCGGCGGAACTGGAAGGTATCTTCAACCCGTTCACCCGAGGCGACCGTGCCCGGGGTGGCAAAGGCACGGGCCTGGGGCTGGCGATCGTGCGGCGGATTGCTTCGATGCATGGCGGCAATGTCGAATTGCGCAACCGGCCGGATGGCGGCCTGGAAGCGCGAGTGCGCTTGCCGTTGGGGCTGATGTTGCCCAGGGACGCGGTCTAAATGTGGGAGCGGGCTTGCTCGCGAAGGCGGTGGGTCAGTCCATAGAAATATCGACTGATCCACTGCCTTCGCGAGCAAGCCCGCTCCCACACTGGTTTTGCGGTGCTTTATAGGTCGGGTGTATTCAGCCCTTGCCTTTGGTCCTGGTCATATTCGGCCCACCACTCTTCTCCAGATGCTGAATGATGATCCCCGCCACATCCTTGCCGGTGGTGGTCTCAATTCCTTCCAGGCCCGGTGACGAGTTCACCTCCATCACCAGCGGCCCGTGGTTGGAGCGCAATATATCCACACCCGCCACGCTCAACCCCATGACCTTGGCTGCCCGCAGGGCGGTCATGCGTTCTTCCGGGGTGATCTTGATCAGGCTGGCACTGCCGCCACGGTGCAGGTTGGACCGAAACTCACCCGGCTTGGCCTGGCGCTTCATCGCGGCAATCACCTTGTCGCCCACCACGAAGCAGCGGATATCCGCACCGCCGGCTTCCTTGATGTACTCCTGCACCATGATGTTCTGCTTGAGGCCCATGAACGCCTCGATCACCGACTCGGCCGCAGTCGCGGTTTCACACAGCACCACGCCGATGCCCTGGGTGCCTTCCAGCACCTTGATCACCAGCGGCGCGCCGTTGACCATCTCGATCAGGTCGGGAATGTCATCCGGGGAGTGCGCAAAGCCGGTGACCGGCAAGCCAATGCCACGGCGCGACAGCAACTGCAGCGAGCGCAGCTTGTCCCGCGAACGGGCGATAGCCACCGATTCATTGAGGGGAGACACCCCCATCATTTCAAACTGGCGCAGTACCGCGCAGCCATAGAACGTCACGGAAGCACCGATACGCGGGATCACCGCATCGAAGCCTTCCAGCGGTTTGCCCCGGTAGTGGATCTGCGGCTTATGACTGGCAATGTTCATATAGGCGCGCAACGTATCGATCACCACCATCTCATGGCCACGTTCGGTGCCGGCCTCGACCAGGCGACGGGTGGAATACAGACGCGGGTTACGCGACAGCACAGCGATCTTCATGCAGCACCTGTGGCAGAGGTAGTAGAGACCGGGAACACCGGCTTGTCTTGAACGTATTTGACGCCGGGACTGACCACCAGTTGGCCGTCAATCAGGGCCTTGGAGCCCAGCAACAGGCGGTAACGCATGGCCTTGCGGCAGGCGAGGGTGAATTCCACCCGCCATACCCGATCGCCCAGGGCCAGGGTGGTGCTGATCACATACCGCACCTGGGCCTGGCCGTTGGAGCTTTTAATGGTTTTCATCGCCACCAGCGGTGCTTCGCAGCGCCGGTGACGCAGTTGCACCACGCTGCCCAGGTGCGCGGTGAAGCGCACCCACTTTGCACCGTCGCGCTCAAATGGCTCGATCTCGGTGGCATGCAGGCTTGAGGTACTGGCGCCGGTGTCGATCTTGGCGCGCAGGCCTGCCACTCCCAAGTCGGGAAGTGCCACCCACTCACGCAGACCCACAACGGTCAAATGGTCAAATGTCTTCAATATGAATAACCGGCAATTAATTCGCCCAGGCGGCGGGTGATACCTCGGCCAGGGCTTTGAATGCAGGCTTGGCGAACCAGTAGCCCTGCATCAGAAATATTCCACAGTCGGCGAGAAAGTCCCGCTCGCCGGCACTTTCGATGCCCTCGGCGATGACAGTAACGCCCAACTGCTCACAGATTGTGACAATCCCCCGGACGATCACCTGACGGACACGATCACGGTCGACATCGCGGATCAGCGCCATGTCGAGTTTGATCAGGTCAGGTTGGAAATCGGCCAGCAGATTCAGCCCCGAATAGCCCGCCCCGAAATCGTCGATGGCGGTCTTGAAGCCGAATTCGCGGTATTCACGCAGAATATTCGTCAAATGGCGATAGTTATCTACATGCTCGCTTTCCAGGGTCTCGAAAATCAGCCGATCCAACGGAAAATTATGCGCGCGGGCCGCCTCCAGGGTGCTGCGGATGCACAGTTCTGGTCGATAGACCGCATTGGGCATGAAGTTGATTGAAAGGTGCGTCTGCATGTTGAGTGTCGAAGCGGTGGCGATCGCGCGGGTGCGGCATTGCTGGTCGAAACGGTAGCGATTGCTGTCGTTGACCTGATCCAGCACCGACATCGCGCCCTCACCATTCACGCCGCGCACCAAGGCTTCATGGGCAAAGATCGACTGGTTACGCAGGTCCACGATAGGCTGATACGCAAAGGCGAACTCAAAGCCCAGCGGCTCACTTTGCTGGCAGCCCGCACAGGCTTGTTTGGGCGAGGTCAGTGAAATGGGAAAGTCGGTCACACGTTAACCTCGCGAAAACAGGATGCTACCTGGCGTATCTTAGGTGAGCTCAAGGGTTTATGCGTTGAAGGGTTTCAACGGTAAAGTTGCGACATTTTTCAGAGCGAGGAATTCAAGTGGCTCAGAAGCAGGAAGAGGAAGAAAAAGTCCGTTTGGACAAGTGGTTGTGGGCGGCGCGTTTCTTCAAGACCCGTGCCTTGGCCAAGGCGGCGATCGAGAGTGGCAAGGTGCATTGGCGCGGCGAGCGTTGCAAGCCCGGCAAGGAGCCACGCATCGGCGATGAGTTTCAGATCCGTGCCGGGTTTGATGAGCGAACCGTCGTAGTCCAGGCCCTTTCAATTGTGCGAAGGGGCGCTCCCGAGGCGCAGGCGTTGTATACCGAGACCGAAGCCAGCATCGCCAAGCGCGAAAACGCGGCGGCCATGCGCAAGGCCGGCTCCCTGGGCATGACCACCGACGGCAAGCCAAGCAAGAAACAGCGGCGCGACCTGTTCAAGTTTCGCGGCAGTGGCAATGATGATTAATCGGCAGACCGCAGGAGCCAGGCCGGCTCCTGCTATTCCAATTCAAACGCTGCGAATCACGCTCAAGCGATTAACCAGCGGTACTCGCCGAAACAACTCAAACACCGGGCCCGTCACTCGCACCAGCCCCCGCGAAACCTTCGCTGCAAAGGGCGTGTAGTAACCCCAGCCCAACGCCAACAGCGCCAGCAACACCCCACCGATATAATCGTCCTGCCCCCAATGCGCACCGGCTACCAGCCGCGGCATCATGAACAGCAGCGCCAAGCCCCAGATCACCAGCACCTGCCCGATCCGCTTGGCAAACACGGTCATGAACATCCCCCAGATCAACAATACCGATGCATGATCCCCCGGGAAGCTCTGGCTGGAGCGGTCCTTCAACTCCCATGTCTTCTCCAGGCCCGGGAAATAGTCGCTCATCTGAATCGCGCCGCTGATCACCATCGACGGGCTATGGTGTTGCCAGCCCATTTGCGCCGCCAGCTTGGAAAACAGCATGCGGATAAACAGCAACAGCAGCAAAATGCCCAGGAAGCCGAAAAACGCCTGGCGCACTTCAATCGCCTTGAACACCCAGTCGCCACGGATCAACAGCGTCAGCAGAATCACCCCGACCACCGCGTCAAACGGCCGCAAACTGGCCACCGCCCACACATGCAGCCACGCGGAGCTGCTTGCCAGCGGGTCATTGAGCAGATGAAACAGCCACTCGTCGAAAACCGTGCAGAGCGCCTGGCCCGCCGGCCAGAGCCAAAAACACAGCAGCCCCACAGCGAGTAAATTACACAGGGCCAATCGCCCGAGGTCCCACCTGGCTTGGAACAAACCCGGATTGTTCATAAACTGTTTCCTCTTTGCTTTAAAGCGCTTCGTTTTCCCGCAGAAGGCCGCACCAAAACGGTGCTAAAGCGTGTAATTCTATAAACCTTGTCATCTTTTTGTCATCAATTCAGATACCCAGACCTATGACTGATCTACCGGATACCGACTTCACCCAACGCTTCATCTTCGACGACAGCGACGCCCGCGGCGAACTGGTCGCCCTGGAGCGCAGCTATGCCGAAGTCCTCGCCAAGCACCCCTATCCGGAGCCGGTCGCGCAATTGCTCGGCGAACTGATGGCGGCTGCCTCGCTGCTGGTGGGCACCCTGAAGTTCGATGGCTTGCTGATCCTGCAGGCCCGTTCCGAAGGCCCGATCCCGCTGCTGATGATCGAATGCTCCAGCGAGCGCGAAATCCGTGGGCTGGCCCGCTACGACGCGGACCGCATCGCCGCCGATGCGACCCTGGCTGACCTGATGCCAGACGGCGTGCTGGCCCTGACCGTCGATCCGACGGTAGGCCAGCGTTACCAGGGCATCGTCGACCTCGATGGCGAAACCCTGTCCGACTGCTTCACCAATTATTTCGTGATGTCCCAGCAAGTGGGCACCCGCTTCTGGCTCAACGCCGACGGCAAGCGCGCCCGTGGCCTGCTGCTGCAACAACTGCCGGCTGACCGCATCAAGGACGAAGAAGACCGCGCCGACAGCTGGGCCCACATCACCGCCCTGGCCGGCACCCTGAAAGCCGAAGAGTTGCTGGGCCTGGATAACGAAACCATCCTGCACCGCCTCTACCACGAAGAGGCCGTGCGCCTGTTCGACGTGCAGTCGCTGCGCTTCCACTGCAGCTGCTCCCGCGAGCGCTCGGCCACTGCCCTGGTCAGCCTGGGCCTGGAAGATGCGCAGGACCTGGTGGTGGAGCACGGTGGCAACATCGAGATCGACTGCCAGTTCTGCAACCAGCGCTACCTGTTCGACGCTGCCGATATTGCTCAATTATTCGCCGGCGCGGGCGTAGACACCCCTTCAGGCACCCGCCACTAAAACGTTTAAGCACAGGTAAATCACCTGACAAACGCCGGATTTCCGCCGTTCTGACCGGAGGGCCCTACTCTTTTTGGGCTTTTCTGGCATAATCCGGCCCACTTTTTTCGCGGTAGTAGTGCGCAACTTTCTACTACAAAACGTTTGGAGCACTCGGCCACTGGCCGACGGGGAACCTCATGACGCAAGCCAATAACGCCGTATACACCGATCTGAGTGTTGACGATCTGGTCAAAGAAGCCCTGCAGCGCGGTGAAGGCGTGCTTGCCGATACCGGTGCGCTGGTCGTAGAAACCGGTCACCGTACCGGCCGTTCGCCAGTCGACCGCTTCATCGTTGAAGAGCCTTCCACCCAGGCTGCCATTGCCTGGGGCCCGATCAACCGCAAGTTCCCGGCCGACAAGTTCGATGCCCTGTGGGCTCGCGTCGAGGCATTCAACAACGCGCAAGAGCATTTCGTTTCCCACGTTCACGTAGGGGCTGCAGAAGACCACTACCTGGCCGTGAAAATGACCACCCAGACTGCCTGGCAGAACCTGTTCGGTCGTTGCCTGTTCATCAACCCGGCCCAGTACAACCCGGCCGGTCGTGAAGAGTGGCAAGTGCTCAACGTGGCCAACTTCGAATGCGTGCCAGAGCGTGACGGCACCAACTCCGACGGTTGCGTGATCCTCAACTTCGCCCAGAAAAAAGTCCTGATCGCCGGCATGCGTTACGCCGGTGAGATGAAAAAAGCCATGTTCTCGGTGCAGAACTTCCTGCTGCCGGCCTCCGACGTGCTGCCGATGCACTGCGCAGCCAACATCGGCGAAGCCGGCGACGTGACCCTGTTCTTCGGTCTGTCGGGCACCGGTAAAACCACCCTGTCCGCCGACGAAAGCCGCTACCTGATCGGCGACGACGAACACGGCTGGGGCGAAGGTGTGGTGTTCAACATCGAAGGCGGTTGCTATGCCAAGTGCATCGACCTGTCCGAGAAGAACGAGCCGGTGATCTGGAAAGCCATCAAGCACGGCACCGTGCTCGAAAACGTGGTGATCGACGATGCCAAGCACGCCGACTACACCAACGTCAGCCTGACCCAGAACAGCCGCGCCGCCTACCCGCTGGAGCACGTGGCCAAGCGTTCCGAGAAAAACCTCGGTGGCGAGCCAAACGCTGTGATCTTCCTGACCTGCGACCTGACCGGCGTACTGCCGCCCGTGTCGATCCTCAGCGAAGAACAAGCGGCCTACCACTTCCTGTCCGGCTACACCGCTCTGGTGGGCTCGACCGAAATGGGTTCGGGCGGCGGCATCAAGTCGACCTTCTCCACCTGCTTCGGCGCGCCATTCTTCCCACGCCCGGCTGGTGAATACGCAGAACTGCTGATCAAGCGCGTGCGTGGCTTCGGCTCCAAGGTCTACCTGGTCAACACCGGCTGGACCGGCGGCGGCTACGGCGTTGGCAAGCGCTTCAACATCCCGACCACCCGTGGCGTGATTGCAGCGATCCAGAGCGGTGCGTTGATTGGTGCCGAGACCGAGCACCTGGATACCATCAACCTGGACGTGCCATTGGCCGTACCGGGCGTCGAGACTGGCCTGTTGAACCCGCGTAACACCTGGGCTGACAAGGCTGCCTACGATGAAGCGGCGAAAGCGCTGGCGGGTCTGTTCATCGAGAACTTCAAGAAGTTTGAAGTGAGCGATGCGATCAAGGCTGCGGGTCCGAAGTTGTAAGATTCGGCCGTTGTGAAAAAGCCGCCCCTAGTGGGCGGCTTTTTTGTGGGCGAAGGATCAGTCGACGAGGTGCAGAACCACGGCTCCCACTAACACCAGCACCACACCGGTCACTTGCACCGCTGACAGCCGCTCCTTGAAAAACACAAACCCCAGAATCGCGGCGATCCCACCGGACAGGGTGCTGATCACCGTCACCACGGAAACCGACCCCGCCATTGCGCCCCACGAGAACGCCGAGAACCCACCCAGGTTCATCAGGCTCGCGCTGGTCAGCGTTGCGCAGTTTTTCAGCGGTGGGATTTTCAGGCCGTCTTTGATCTTAAGCACCATCAACACCAGGACGCACAGGCCAACCAAATACCCAAGCCAAAGCATCGTGACCGGGCCAAGCGTCGGCAGGGTGTAGCGGCCCTGCACCCAAAAGCTTGTGCCGTAGAGCAACGCTGCGAGCATCGCGTAGGCGATTGAGCGGCTGGAACTGTTGTGAGGGACGCCATTGTCCTTGTGAATGCTGGACAGGATCACGCCAATTACGCAGAGAGCGATGCAGCCGAGTTGGATCAGGCTGATGTGTTCGCCGCTGGCCCATGACAGCAAAGTAGTCACGACACCGTAGGACGTCACCAGCGGCGCGACAATCGCCGCTTTGCCCAGCGAGAAGGCCTTGGACAGCGCAAGGGCGCCGGAGACGGTCAGCAGGGCTGCTGCGGCTCCCAGGAGCCACACACTCAAAGGCGCCGCGAGGGATTTGACGAGGAAGGCCGGGAATATGACCAGCAGCAGGGTCATGATCAGGAAGCCCAGCGCCTGGCCGAAGTACACCGCGCGTTTGACGCCGACAGCTCGGGCGTTGAGGCCCACGAGGAAGTCCGTGCCGCCCCAGAGCAGGGCGGCCAGCAGGCCCATTATTACGTCCATGTAAGGTCCTTGGTTGTAGGTGCGAGCTTGCTCGCGAAGGTCGTTAACGATAATGCGGGCTTTCAGGGGGAACGCGGCGCTCTCAGGTTTTTCGCGAGCAAGCTCGCTCCTACAGGTTTTCCAGGGTTTGCGTGTCCCAGCGTTGGGCCTTGATAGCCAGGTAAAGCATGCCGATGGTCAGCGGGATTTTGTCGCCGCGGCCTTTGGCTCTGTGCTTCAGGAAGACATCGAAGACGGGAGGTTGGAAATAACGATAAGCGTCGTAGTCGTTCAAGTCGACAGCGAAGCCTTGCTCCAGAGCTTCCATCAATTGATTGGCTTCGGCGCCGTCGCAACCCAGGTCCAGGTTGATGGCCGTTTCAAGGCGCAGCGTCTTATGTTCAGGCAGGCCAATTTCTTCATGCAGCAGTTGCAGGAGCTGCTGCATCGCGATGTCTTCGGGGAAGTTGGGGGCCAGGTTCATGGTGGTTACGCGAGAGTGGGTGGAGGCGACCGACTTTATCGATGGCACCGCGATCCTTCAAACGAAACTGGTCAAATGTGGGAGCCGGGCTTGCCCGCGATGGCGGTGTTTCAGTGGTAAAGGTGTTGTCTGACACTCCGCTATCGCAGGCAAGCCAGCTCCCACATTTTTAGCTGTGTGGCTGCTCAGGTGGTGTTCGCTTTATGGCGTCGGTGGTGGTGAGTCGCATCATGCCGGTTTGGGCGACTTCCAGTAGATCGCAACCGTCCTGGACGAGCAGATACAGGGCGTTGGTGATATGCGAAATATCTTTGAGGTCGGCCTGTTCGAAGGTCAGGCAGGAGAAGGTTTCCAGGAGATCGGCTGCGGCGCGGATGCGTTGGTGGGCTGCGGACTGGATATCTTCGGCGGCGGCTTCGGTGTCGATGAGCAGGGGGTGGGTATCGGTGAAGTTGGTGCCAAGTGGAAGGTAGCGGTTTTTCGCTTCAGGTGTTTGCATTTGAAGGTACTCGGTTTGCTGTTAAGTAACCGTCGTCACCGTGGCCAAACGATGGGTGGCGGACTGTGCGCAGGTTGGCCAACCGGAAACAGCAATCCGGCACGTCCGAGGACGTCCTACACACAGCCGCCATAACATTGCGCTGAGAGGACGATAGACGTCCGCCAGACAAGTGATGGCACTTATGTGTGCTGTTTTCGAGTGACCAAACCCGGTCGCTGAATTTGCAACGACGGGGCGAACCTTGGCGGGAGTGTGGGGCGAGAGCAATAAACAGATCGTTACCAGCTTTAACGGATACTGATCGTTCCCACGCTCCGCGTGGGAATGCATCCCGTGACGCTCCGCGTCACCAGTGTTCATGGCTTGGGTCGTGCGCGGATGACGGGACGCGGAGCGTCCCTGGCGGCATTCCCACGCGGAGCGTAGGGAACGATCGGGGCTAGCGCGGGGTGCTGATACACCGCTCGAAAATCGCCTCCAACCCCCGATAATCACACGCCACCGCATCAATGTTCGCCGGTATCCACGCTGCGTTCTTCACCAGCCACCAGTTCACTGAAAACCCGGCATTCACGATGATCTGCTCGAACAGAATCCGCTGCGCCCGGCCGTTCCCTTCGCGAAACGGGTGGATCACGTTGAGGTCGCCATAAGCTTCGGCGACTTGCGTCACCAACTCCGCCTGCGTCACCCCGACAAACCAGTTCGCCTGCGCCATGTGCTGGATGATCTTGCTCGCCTCAGGCGGGATACGCTCCGGTGTGCAGAACAGCGTGTCGCCTTTCTGGATGTTGACCGTACGCAGTTCCCCGGCCCATTCGTAAATGTCCGCGAACAGGGTGCGGTGGATGTGTTGCAGGCGTTCCAGGTCGTAGGGCGGGGGATACAGCGGAAGGCTGCCGACAGCGATTTCAGACAGTTCCCGCTCGGCCTGGTGCAGGCGTTCTTCGTCGAACAAATCGAGGCGGTTACGCAGGACGCTGCTACCGGGGTAGCAGTACGGGTCCTGGCCCACGCCATATTTGTCGAGCATCAGCGTGGGGTGTTGCGGTACTTGGCGAGGACGGCTTCGCGGGTCGGCAGGGGTTTGTCGACGTCGGCGGGCTGGGTGTCGAACCCTTCCAGGCGCAGGCTGGCCAGGTAGTTGGAACGACGGATCTTGTCGTAGTGATCCTGCTTTTGCTCAAACGTCAGTTCGGCCATGACAGCGTCCTCTCGGTGCGAAGGTTGATTGTAGCGCAATGAGTTTCGAGATGCGTCCCGCGTAAGGTTGGAACGATTCTTACGGGTGCCTACTCCACTTCCCAGGCTGTGTATCATCCAGACTCTTTTTTCCTTGCGACCTTTCTCGATTCGCTGAATGCGCTGGTCTATGTTTTGGGCTCGTTCAGCGGTCAATGGAGTGACAGCTTATGCACAACACCCTCCAACAGGTCTTTGGTTATCCACAGTTTCGTTTGGGCCAGGAGGCGGTGGTCAGTGCCGTGCTGGCCGGCCGTTCGGCGGCGGCGATTTTTCCCACCGGTTCCGGCAAGTCCCTGTGTTATCAACTTTCCGCCGTGTTGCTGCCGCACCTGACGCTGGTGGTTTCGCCGTTGCTGGCGCTGATGCAGGACCAGTTGGGTTTCCTGCAGCGCCACGGTATCTCGGCGGGCAGCATCGACTCGGCCCAGAGCCGCGATGATGCCAATGACGTCATGGCCCGGGCGCGTTCGGGCGAGCTGAAAATCCTGATGGTTTCCGTGGAGCGCTTGAAGAACGAGCGCTTTCGCAACTTCCTGCAAAGCGTGCCGATCTCGCTGCTGGTGGTGGATGAGGCTCACTGCATTTCCGAATGGGGCCATAACTTTCGCCCGGACTACCTGAAGCTGCCGGATTACCAACGCCAGTTCCGCATCCCCCAGGCGCTGCTGCTGACCGCCACGGCGACGCCCAAGGTGATCGCCGACATGCAGGCCAAGTTCGCCATTGCACCTGACGATGTGATCACCACCGGCTTCTATCGCTCCAACCTCAACCTGCTGGTTGAGCCCGTCAGTGGCCAGGACAAGCGACGACGGCTGGTGACGTGGATGCAGGAGCGAGCCAATCAGCCAAGCATCGTCTACGTAACGCTGCAAAAAACCGCGGAGCAGATTGCCGAGCATTTGAATCGCAATGGAATCCAGGCCGAGGCTTATCACGCGGGCCTGGCTCACGATAAGCGGGAGGCCATTCAGAAGCGATTCATGGGCGGTCAGTCCAACTGCATCGTCGCCACCATTGCCTTCGGCATGGGCATCGACAAAAGCGATATCCGCAACGTGGTGCACTTCGACCTGCCCAAATCCATCGAGAACTACAGCCAGGAAATCGGCCGTGCCGGGCGTGACGGGCAGCCGTCTGAGTGTCTGGTTCTGGCCAACCGCGACAGCCTGAATATCCTGGAAAACTTTGTGTACGGCGATACGCCGGAACAGGAAGGTATTCGCCGAGTCCTGGAGGAAATACAGGCGGTCCGTGCCGATGGACAGTGGGAGTTTATGCTCCGCTCACTGTCGGACCACAGCAACATCCGTGAACTACCGCTGAAGACCTTGCTCGTGCAGCTTGAACTCAAGGGTGTGATTGCGCCGCGCTACGCGTTTTATGCCGAATACCGCTTCAAGTATTTGATTGAACCAGAGGCATTGCTGGCGCGTTTTGCCGGCGAGCGGCAGCAGTTTGTCGCAGCGATTATCCAGGTCTGCAAACGGGCGAAAACCTGGGCGACGGTGGACTTCGACGCGCTGTATCAACAGCACCAGGCCGAGCGCAGCCGGGTAGTGAAGGCCCTGGATTACTTTCAGGAACAAGGCCTGATCGAGATGGAAAGCCGGCAGATGACCGAGGTTTACGCCCTGCTGTATACCGACTTCGATCCACAGGCGCTGAGCACGGAGTTATACACAGGCTTCAAGCAGCATGAGGTGACGGAGGTGGCGCGAATTCACGCCATGCTGGATCTGTTCGCGACACAGGAGTGCCTGGGTTACCGCCTGGCGCACTATTTCGGCGATGAAAACGCGCCCCGGCAGTGCGGGCACTGCTCGGTGTGCCACGGTCACGTCGCCCACTTGCCGGCGCCGCCGAGCTTGCCGCCGCTTGTGGATAAAAACTTTCTCGCGCTGTGCGGTGAATTTATCCACAGCCACCATGAGTACAGCGGCGACTTGCCAAGCGCGGAGCGGCTGACACGGTTTTTATGCGGTCTCAGCGTGCCGTTGTTTACCAAGCTGAAGGCACGAGGGATTCCAGGTTTCGCGGTACTGGAGGAGTATCCCTATGCAGAGGTTCGTGAATGGGCGGAGGCAGGGTTGGAGGCACTCTGATTTCCGGTCTTGAGGGTCGCGCTTTCCCTTCCAGTGGCAGACGCCGCCGACAGCCGGACCGTGCCCGCAGGTGAGAAGGTTTGACGCTTCACTTCTTCTGCAAAGGAATTGCCCATGGCTTTTGGTTTTTCTCGTGGTGTTGTCCCCGGCGTCTTGCTGTTCGCCGGGTTGCTGGTCGCACAAGGCACGCTGGCCTCGGTCATCCCGTTGAGCGTGAATGACTGTCGGCAGATGCAGCTTCGCAACACCATCACCGCCGCCAATCCATTGCCCTGCGCACGCCTGGCGCGGGTGACGTTCAGCTATGTGGACTTTGGCGGAGTGCTGCATAACAACGGGCAGCTCGTGGTGCTGGATGCCATCGCACCCCATGTGGAGGAGATCTTCAGGCAGTTGCTGCAACGTCGGTTCCCGGTGCATCAGGCGGTCAGGCTGGAAACCTATCGAGGCAACGACAAGGTCTCGATGGCCCGCAACAATACCAGTGGTTTTAATGGACGCCAGGTCAGTGGCGCTTCGGGGTGGTCGCTGCACGCCTATGGCGCCGCAATTGACCTTAACCCTCTGCAAAACCCATTCGTTTTGTTCGGGCGTAACCCGCGAGGTGAATTCACCGGCCAGGCCACTGTTGAGCCCAGGGCAAGTACCGCAAATGCCGTTAACCGCCTGGATGCCCGCCCCGGCAAGCCGGCGCGCCCTGGCCGGGCAGAAGAGGTGATTGACCTGTTCGCCGAACACGGTTTTTTGACCTGGGGTGGTTATTGGGATTTTCCGCTGGATTACCAACACTTCCAGATCGGCCGGCGTTCGTTCGTGGAGTATCTGGCGCGGGTCACGCCGCAGCAGGCCAGCGCTGCAGTCGAGACCTATATCACCGCCTATCGCCAGTGCCTGCAGCAATCGGCCGAGACGGATCAAGCGCTCAAGCGTATGGCGTGCGTCCAGCAAACGATTGAGCAAAGCCCAACCTAGGCTTGCGGGTAGTGCTTGAACCCAGTATCAAGAGAGCCTCCTCCTGCCCGGGTTTTACCGATGACCAACGCCATGCCACAACGCGCCGATTACCGCCACTTCCAGCCGATCATCACGCGCTGGCACGACAACGATGTATATGGCCATGTGAATAACGTCACCTACTACAGCTTCTTCGACACCGCGGTGAATACCTACCTGATCGAGCAGGGCGGGTTGGATATTCATGACGGCGAAGTGGTTGGGTTTGTGGTGAGTTCGGCGTGCGACTACTTCGCCTCGATTGCCTTTCCGGACCGCATCGAGATCGGCCTGCGGGTGGGTAAGTTGGGCAACAGTTCGGTGCAGTATGAGTTGGCGGTGTTCAAGGCGGGAGAAGAAGATGCCTGTGCTGCGGGGAGGTTTGTGCATGTGTTTGTGGATCGGGCGTCGAACCAGCCGGTGACGATCCCGGGGATGTTGCGCGAGGCGTTACAGCGATTGGTGATCTGAATACGATCTGCGAAGCAATGAAAGTCAAATGTGGGAGCGGGCTTGCTCGCGAAGGCGGTGGATCAGTCGCCGGATGTATTGGCTGATACAACGCCTTCGCGAGCAAGTCGAATCGTCGCACCGCCGCTCCCACATTAAACCCGCGTTGTTCTTTCGATTCGCGTGTTACCGGTGGTGGCGATAGTGATGCTTGTTTTTGCGATGCCCATAAGCATGGCCGCGCCCGCGATGGTCATCGCGGTCATAGCGGCGGTTATCACGCCCACGGTAACGACGATCATCGTCATCGCTCTTGTTGCCCATGTAGTTGCCCAGTGCGCCACCGGCGCCACCGCCGGCTGCTGCGCCGATCAGGCTGCCGGTGCTGCCGCCGACACTGCGACCCACCACGTTGCCGCCGGCCGCGCCCAATGCGCCGCCAATGGCTGCTTCACCGCGGCTGCGCTTGTCTGCGCCGACCGCACTGCCGCCCGCGCCACCAAGAGCCGCACCGATGGCTGAACCAGTGTTACCGCCCAACTGCTGACCTACGACAGAACCTAGAACCCCGCCCAATGCGCCGCCCACACCGGCTTCGGTGGTGCCACCGGCCATGGCTGCGCCACTGACCAGGCCAAGGGACAACAAGAGAATCGAGGAGAACTTCATAGAGGAATCTCAAGAGGATGACGGCGCGATCCTGAGGTTGTATCGAGACGGTGACAATCGAAACCCGACCAGTGGTATGGGTTGTATACAATTCTCTAAGTTGCTGTTTTGTATGGGGAACTTAAGTGAGTTTTGCGAGTCTTTAGTTACTTCGGAACGGCCGCTTTTATGCAAAAGCGGCCTTTTTTGTGCCCGTAAGAAACTCGGGTGCTGTCTGTGGCGAGGGAGCTTGCTCCCTCGCCACAATGAGGTGTCGCTTAGGCCGACTTCGCCATGATCAAGCCGGTTGCACTCGCTGCTTCCAGGCGGATCGCTACAAACTTCGACGTTGGCGTATGGCTGCCATCCCCCGTGCTTTCCAGCGGCACCAGCGGATTCACTTCCGGGTAATAAGCCGCAGCCTGCCCCGCCGGAATATCAAATGCCAGCAAGGTAAAGCCCTTCACCCGACGCTCACGGCCGTCGTCCCAGATCGACACGATGTCAGCCTTCTGCCCCGGCTTGAAGCCCAGGCGGATGATGTCGGCTTCGTTGACGAACAACACATCCCGCTGGCCCTTGACCCCGCGATAGCGGTCGTCCAGGCCATAGATGGTGGTGTTGTACTGATCGTGGGAGCGCATCGACTGCATGATCAGGTCCGGCAATTGCCCGGTGTTGCGGGTGCGTTCGTGCACCAGGTCCTTGGGCAGGATGTTCGGGCGGAAGTTGGCGCGGCCCGACGGGGTGTTCCAGCGACGGGCGCCAGCCGAGTTGCCCAGGTAGAAACCGCCCGGGTTTTTCAGGCGCTCGTTGAAGTCCTTGAAGCCCGGAATGGTGTCGGCGATCAGGTCGCGAATACGGTCGTAATCGGCCACCAGCCAGTTCCAGTCCACCGGCTTGCTGCCCAGGGTGGCGGCGGCAATGCCCGCCAGAATCGCAGGCTCGGATTTCATCTGTTTCGACAGCGGCTGCAGCTGGCCGTTGGAGGCGTGGACCATGCTGAACGAGTCTTCAACGGTCACGGCTTGCGGGCCTTCGGCCTGGATGTCGATGTCGGTGCGGCCCAGGCATGGCAGGATCAGCGCGTCCTTGCCATGCATCAGGTGGCTGCGGTTGAGCTTGGTGCTGATCTGTACGGTCAGGTCGCAATTGCGCAGTGCTTCAAAGGTGCGTGGGCTGTCCGGCGTGGCTTGGGCGAAGTTGCCGCCCAGGCCGATAAATACCTTGGAGCGGCCTTCGAGCATGGCGTGAATCGCTTCCACCACGTTGTGGCCGTTATCGCGCGGCACCTGGAACTGGAAACGACGCTCCAGGGCATCGAGGAACGCCACCGGCGGGCGTTCGTTGATGCCCATGGTGCGGTCGCCCTGCACGTTACTGTGGCCACGCACCGGGCACAGGCCCGCGCCCGGGCGGCCGATGTTGCCGCGCAGCAGCATCAGGTTGGCGATTTCCTGGATGGTCGGCACCGAGTGGCGATGCTGGGTGATGCCCATCGCCCAGCACATGATCACGTTCTTGCCTTTGGCGTACATGCGCGCCGCTTGCTCGATCTCCACCAGGGTCAGGCCGGACTGCTCGACGATTTCATCCCATGAGGTGTCGTCGATCTCGCCCAGGTAATCCAGCACGTTGGTGGTGTGTTCGTTGAGGAAGTCGTGGTCGAACACGGCCTCCTTGCCTTCGGCCTGGGCCTGGCGTTCCCACAGCAGCAGGAACTTGGCCATGCCCCGCAGGATGGCCATGTCGCCTCCCAGCGCCGGGCGGAAGTAGGCGGTGTTGGTTGGCTTGTCGCCGTTGGTGAGCATTTCCAGCGGGTGTTGCGGGTGCTGGAAGCGTTCCAGGCCACGCTCTTTCAGCGGGTTGATGCACACCACCTGGGCGCCGCGTTTTACCGCTTCGCGCAGTGGCTCCAGCATGCGTGGGTGGTTGGTGCCGGGGTTCTGGCCCCAGACGAAAATCGCGTCCGCATGCTCGAAGTCATCGAAGGTCACGGTGCCTTTGCCCACGCCCACGCTTTGCGCCAGGGCGACGCCGCTGGCTTCGTGGCACATGTTCGAGCAGTCCGGAAAGTTGTTGGTGCCGTAGGCGCGCACAAACAGTTGATACAGGTAAGCCGCTTCGTTGCTGGCCCGGCCCGAGGTATAGAACTCGGCCATGTCCGGGTTTGGCAGCGCATTGAGGTGCTTGCCGATCAAGTCGAAAGCCGATTCCCAGCTGATGGGTTTGTAACGGTCGGTTTCGGCGTCGTAGCTCATCGGCTCGGTCAGGCGGCCCTGATACTCAAGCCAGTAGTCGCTCTGCTCCAGCAGCGCGCTGACGCTGTGCTTGGCGAAGAATGCCGCGTCGACCCGGCGCTTGGTGGCTTCCCAGTTGACCGCCTTGGCGCCGTTCTCGCAGAACTTGACCATGCCGCTTTCCGGCGAGTCGCCCCAGGCGCAGCCCGGGCAGTCGAAGCCGCCGTTCTGGTTGGTCTTGAGCATCATGCGGATGTTTTTCAGCGCGTTGTCGCTGGTCAGCCAGGCTTGCGCCACGCTGATCAGTGCGCCCCAACCACCCGCCGGGCCTTTATAGGGCTTGTAGCGCGGGGTGGGTTTGTCGTCGGCTTGATGATGATTACTCACGCTTGATTCTCCATCGCAGGGCTATAGACCCGCGGCGCACTTTTCTGCGGCAGGTGGATGAGATTGAGGTTGTGCCGGCGAGCCCATTGCAGGGCCAGACCGGTGGGCGACGACAGGCTGACCAGGGTCTGGATGCCTGCACGCAAGACTTTCTGGATCAGTTCGAGGCTGCAGCGACTGGTGACAATCGCCAGGCCGCCGTCGGTCGGAATCTTTTGGCGGATCAGCGCACCGATCAGCTTGTCGAGGGCGTTATGCCGGCCGATGTCTTCACGGCCCAGCAACAATTCGCCCTGGTTGTTCATGAACACCGCCGCATGCACCGCGCCGCTGTACTGGCCCAGCGGTTGGAACGCGCTGATGCGCTGGCGCAGGCCATCCAGCCATTCGGCAGGCGGCAACGGCGCGCCGGGCAACACCTTGAGGTTGGGCAGCGCCTGCTCCACGGCTTCTACGCCGCACAGCCCACAGCCACTGGTGCCGGCGAGTTGCCGGCGCTGCTGCTTCATATTCCAGAACGCGCGGCTGGAAATCTGCACCTGAGCGTATTGGGTCGAGCCCGAACCGCTGATTTTCAGGTCATAAATGTCGCTAACGTCTTCGATAATGCCGCTACCGATGCTGAATCCGACGATAAAGTCTTCAAGGTCGGTCGGCGTCACCAGCATCACCGCCTGGCTGATGTCGTTATAGGCAATCGCCAACGCAACTTCCTCGGCAAGCGCGGTGCGGGCCGATTCGGTGTGTTCGAGATTACAAAACTGGTAGCTCTGGCTGGCGGCGGGCGCGGGCGTTTCGAGGGCGGGCGCCGCGCAGACTGGGCGCTGGGCGTTCATTGGGCATTACCACCGGGAGTATTCAGCTGTAAGACTAGGCGCGACAAAGGGTCGCGTCTAATCGTCAGTACTGATCTACCGATAGATGCCGTCGATCAAGTCTCGATCAGCGATTTCTGATACAGCGCAAAACACGCTTCCGCCAAGGCCGAACGGGGTGCACTGCGGCGCATGATCAACCCCAGGCGAGCCAAAGTGTGAGCATCTTCAATGGGTTGCAGGCGCAGGTGCTCGGTGAGGGCGTCGAGGCCGCCGTCCAGTGGCATCACCGCGCAACACAGGCCGCCGTGCACCGCTTGTAACAATTGATGGACGGCATCGGTCTGCAACAGTGGCTGCGGGTTGAGGCCACGGCTGTGGAAATTGTGGTCGATGGACTGGCGAAAGTGCATGCCGCTGGTGAGCATGCCCAAGGGCAGTTCGATCAGCGCCTCCCAACTCAGGGGCTTGTCGCCGAAGCTGAAGAACCGTTGGTCGTACAGCAGGCCCATGCGGGTTTCGCCCAGGGCCAGGGAGTCGAAACGCTCGGCGTCCAGGCGCTCGAGGTACGACACGCCGAGGTCCAGGCGGTTGCTGGCGAGCTGTTCAAGGATTTGCTCGGAGCTTAACGCGGACAACTCAAAGCGCAGGCTGGGGTGTTCCTTGTGCAGCTTCTGCATCAACGCCAGCGGATCGAAGCTCGACAACGGCACCACCCCCAGGCGCAACGTGCCTACCAGGTTGCCGCGACACGCAGCGGCCTCGGCCTGCAAGCCGTCATAGGCCGCCAGCACCGTGCGTGCCCAGGCCAGCACGCGTTCGCCGGGGGCGGTAAAGCCTTCGAAGCGCTGCCCGCGATTGACCAGCGGCAACTGCAGCTCTTCCTCCAGGCTGCGCAGGCGCATCGACAGGGTCGGCTGGGTGATATGGCAGCGCGCCGCCGCCTGGCCGAAGTGACGGGTTTCGTCGAGGGCGATGAGGAATTTCAGCTGTTTGATGTCCATCTTCGCTCCGGGCTTATTCCAATGCGGTGGGATTCTAGCGTGTTTGGGTCTTTGGTCAGGCTGGAACCCAATTCTGTAGGACTGGTCTAGTCTTTGGCATCTGGAAATTAAATCCCAAGGAGAGCGCACCATGAGTCTTTTAAGCTTTGTTAAGGAAGCAGGCGAGAAGTTGATTGACCTGTTGACACCGGGTAATGCCAACGCGAGCGAGCAGTTAAAAGAGCACGTGGCCAAGGTTGGATTGGGTAACCCCAATGTGCAAACCACCGTCGACGGTGACAAGGTGACCGTGACAGGTGAAGTCGCCAGCCAGGAAGAGAAAGAGAAGATATTGCTGGCGCTGGGCAACATCGCCGGCGTTGCGAGTGTTGATGACCAGATCACCGTTTCCGGTCCTGCTGTCGCGGCGGCCCGCTTTGTCGTGGTGAAAAAGGGCGACACCCTGAGCGCTATTTCGCTGGCGGTGTATGGCAACGCCAACCAGTACAACAAAATCTTCGAAGCCAACAAGCCGCTGCTGTCTCATCCGGACAAAATCTACCCAGGGCAGACGCTGCGTATTCCTGAGTAATCCGCGGACCCAATGTGGGAGCGGGCTTGCTCGCGAATGCGGTGTGTCAGTCAATATATTCAGTGGCTGACACACCGTATTCGCGAGCAAGCCCGCTCCCACATTGGACCTTCAGTGTTGTTACAAACCTACGATCAAGTCCCGGTAATCCCCAACCGCTGCAAACTCCGCCGTGTCCTTGGGCCCCTTCCGGCTGTCCGGTTCCTTCACCGCCAGCAAGTGCCCCACGCCAAAATCCCGGGCGCTACGCAGGATCGGCAAGGTATCGTCGATAAACAGGCTGCGGGCCGGGTCGAAGGCGATGTCGGCGTGCAGGGCGTCCCAGAACTGCGGGTTTTCCTTGGCAAAACCATAGTCATGGGAGCTGATCAGTCGCTCGAAATAAGGCGCCAACTCGATGCGTTCCAGCTTCAACGACAGCGAATCCCGATGGGCGTTGGTGATCAGGATCACCCGCTTGCCCGCCTGTTTGATCGCCGCCAGGAAGGTGTCGGCATCCGGGCGCAAGGCAATCAGGTGCGCGGTTTCCAGCTTGAGCTCGCGTACCGGGATCTTGAGTTCGGCGCTCCAGAAATCCAGGCAATACCATTGCAACTGTCCGGCGTTACGCTCGAACAGCGGCTGCAGCTCCATCTCGGCCATGGCCCGGCTCACACCATGCAACTCGGCATAGCGCTGGGGCAGGTGCTCCATCCAGAAATGGTTGTCGAAGTGCAGGTCGAGCAAGGTGCCGTCCATGTCCAGCAGGACGGTGTCGATGGCGTGCCAGGGCAATGGAGGCATAAAGAACACTCATGTAAGAAAAGATATCCGACACAGACAATCGGAAAAGCCACGGTATAGTAACCCGATCACGCCAAGGAGCCGCTCATGCGCCAGAAACCCACCGTCCTCGCCCGCGAAATAGTCGCCAGTAGCCGTTTGTTCCGCGTGGAGGAAGTGCAATTGCGCTTTTCCAATGGCGTGGAGCGGACCTACGAGCGCCTGGTGGGCAGGGGGGCCGGTTATGGCGCGGTGATGATCGTGGCGATGATCGACTCGGACCATGCGTTGCTGATCGAAGAATATTGCGGCGGCACCGACGAGTATGAACTGTCACTGCCCAAGGGCCTGATCGAACCGGGCGAAGACGTGTTGGCGGCAGCCGACCGTGAGCTCAAGGAAGAAGCCGGTTTCGGCGCCCGCCAGTTGGAGCACATCACCGAGCTGTCGCTGTCCCCCGGCTACATGAGCCAGAAAATCCAGGTGGTGCTGGCCACCGAACTGTATGAAGAGCGCCTGGAAGGCGACGAGCCCGAGCCGATGCGCGTCGACCGGGTCAACCTGCGGGAGCTCTCGCAGTTGGCGCAGAACGAGCAGTTCAGCGAGGGCCGCGCGTTGGCCGCGCTGTACCTGGTACGCGACCTGTTGACTCAACGTGGAGCGTTCCAGCCATGAGCGAACTGTTCCTGGGTCACCCGTTTATTGCCCCCGCGATCGAATTGGCCCGCCAGGCTGGCGAGGTCATCCTGCCGTATTGGCGCGCCGATGTTGCCGTCACCACCAAGACCGATGATTCACCGGTCACTGCCGCCGACTTGGCTGCCCATCACTTGATCCTCGCCGGGCTGACTGCGTTGGACCCGAGCATTCCGGTGCTCTCGGAGGAAGACGCCGACATTGACCAGAGCGTGCGCGCCGGTTGGCAGCGCTGGTGGCTGGTGGACCCGCTGGATGGCACCAAGGAATTCATCTCCGGCAGCGAGGAGTTCACCGTCAACATCGCGCTGATCGAAAAAGGCCGCGTGGTGTTCGGTGTGGTGTCGATGCCTACCAGCGGTCGGTGCTACTTCGGGGGTGCCGGGCTGGGTGCCTGGCGTTCCGATGTAGGTGCTGCGCCCAAGCAAATCCAGGTGCGCCAGACCCCGGCGAGCGGTGAAGCATTTACTGTGGTTGCCAGTCGTCGCCATACGAGCCCTGAACAGGATCGCCTGCTCGCTGGCTTGAGTGCCGGATTGGGCGAGTTGAAGCTGGCCAATATCGGCAGTTCTTTGAAGTTTTGCCTGTTGGCTGAGGGCAGCGCCGATTGCTACCCGCGCCTGGCGCCCACCTCGCAGTGGGACACGGCGGCCGCGCAAGGGGTGCTGGAAGGGGC